>SFZB01000053.1 GCA_004558975.1 bacterium | reverse complement strand
CACCGTCTCGCGGAGCTTCGCGAGGCGTTCCTCCACCTTCTGCCGTTCGAGCCCGGAGAGTTTACCGAGCGTCATCTCGACGATTGCCTGCGCCTGTGCGTCGGACAGCCCGAAGCGCTCCATGAGTGCCGTCTTGGCGGACGGAATGGAGTCGGATGCCTTGATGAGCGCGATCACCTCGTCGATGTCGTCGATGGCAATCTGATAGCCCTCGTAAATGTGCATTTCGCGCAGTGCCTTATCGAGGTCGAAGCGCGTACGGTTGACAATGACCGACTTCTGATGGGCGATATAGTGGTCGAGAATGTCCGGGAGGGACAGGATCTTCGGCTCGCCGTTCACGAGTGCCAGCATGTTGATGGCGCAGGTGTCCTGCAACTGCGTGTACTTGTACAGCTGGTTGAGAATGATCTCGCCCGCGACGTCGCGCCGGTACTCGACGACGATCCGCATGCCGCCGCGCCCCGATTCGTCACGGAGCCCGGTGATGCCCTCAATCTTCTTATCCTTGACGAGATCCGCCATGGAGCTGATGAGCATGCTCTTGTTCACCATATACGGAATCTCGGTGATGATGATGCGGTGATGCTCCTCCTCAATGCGCGCACGCGCCCGTACATAGATACGCCCGCGACCCGTGCTGTATGCCTGATGGAGCCCTGCCGTACCGTAAATAATTCCGTACGTCGGGAAATCCGGCCCCTTGATGAACATCATCAGGTCCTCTGCCGTGCAGTCGGGGTTGTCCATGCGGTAGAGCGTGCCGTCGATGACCTCGCACAGGTTGTGCGGCGGGATATTCGTCGCCATACCGACGGCGATACCGACCGACCCGTTCACGAGAATGTTCGGGAAGCGCGAGGGGAGTACGACCGGCTCGTCCCGCGTGTTATCGAAGTTGCGCGTCATGGGGACGACGTTCTTCTCGATGTCCCGCATCATCTCCTCGGACAGGCGGGAGAGACGCGCCTCGGTATAACGGTAGGCAGCGGCGCCGTCGCCGTCGACGTTACCGAAGTTACCGTGACCCTCGATGAGAATGTAACGGAGCGAGAAGGTCTGCGCCATACGGACCATACTCTGATAGACCGAAGAGTCGCCGTGCGGGTGATAACGACCCAGCACGTTACCGACCGTGGTCGCGGATTTACGGAACGGCTTATCGTACGTCAGATGATCCTCGTACATGGCGTAGAGGATACGGCGCTGACCCGGCTTCATACCGTCGCGGACGTCCGGCAGAGCGCGGGAGGTGATGACCGACATGGAATACTCGATGAAGGCGTTCTTCACCTCGCGCTCCATGACGCGGTCTTCAATCTTCTGCTTGGCAATCAGCTCTTCGAGCGAGAGTTTCTTATCGTCTTGTTCTGTCATGGCTCTTTTCCTTTATCCGTATCAAATATCCAGGTTCTGCGCGAACTTCGCGTTCTGTTCGATGAAGGCACGGCGCGGCTCCACCTGGTCGCCCATGAGGAGCGAGAACACCTCGTCGCACACCATCGCGTCGCCGATATCGACCTTCAGCAGGGTGCGATACGCCGGATCCATGGTCGTCTCCCAGAGCTGTTCCGGGTCCATTTCACCAAGACCTTTATAGCGCTCTGCCTCGGCGCTGCCGCCGAACTCGTCGCGGATAATCTGTTCTTTCTGCTCGTCGTTGAATGCGTAGCGGACGTTCTTTCCCTTGCGGTGAATCTTATAGAGCGGCGGCTGTGCAAGGAACACATGGCCGTCCTCGATGAGTTTCCTCATATGGCGGAAGAAGAACGTCAGAATGAGAATCCTAATGTGCGAGCCGTCGACATCGGCATCCGCCATGATGATGATTTTCCCGTACCGCAGTTTGCTGATGTCGAATTCATCGCCGATGCCGCAGCCGAGTGCCTGGATGATCGGAATCAGCGACTGGTTGCCGTACACCTTATCGACGCGGCTCTTCTCGACGTTGAGCACCTTACCGCGGAGGGGCAGGATTGCCTGAAAGCGGGAGTCGCGCCCGTCCTTTGCGGAACCGCCTGCGGAATCACCCTCGACAAGATAGAGTTCCGTGAGTTCGGTGCGCCGCTCCTGGCAGTCGGCGAGCTTGCCCGGCAGGGTAGAGCCCTCGAGGACGTTCTTGCGGCGCGTCAGTTCGCGCGCTTTTCTCGCCGCCTCGCGGGCGCGGTTGGCGGTCATCGCCTTATCGAGAATGATTTTACCGACCGCGGGATTCTCTTCGAGAAATTCCGTGAGTTTCTTCGTGACGGTGGATTCAACCAGCGTGCGGATCTCGGAGTTACCGAGTTTCGCCTTGGTCTGGCTCTCGAACTGTGCGTCCTCGAGCTTGACGCTGATGATGACGGTCAGCCCCTCGCGGCAGTCCTCTCCGGAGAGCGCCTTGTCGGAATCTTTGAGGATTCCCATACGCTTGCCGTAGTCGTTCAGCACCTTGGTGAGCGCACTCTTAAAGCCCGTCTCGTGCGTACCGCCCTCAATCGTCGTCATGTTGTTGGCGAACGAAATGATCGTCTCGTTATAGGTATCGTTGTACTGCATGGCGACCTCGGCAATCGAGCCGTTGAGTTCGCCCTTCATATAGATGACCTGCGGGTGCAGGAGGTTACAATGCTTGAGAGAGTTGACATACTCGACGAAGCTGACGATACCGCCCTCGTAGTGGAGTACTTCTTCCCGCTCCTGCCCCGGACGCTTATCGGTGAGGACAATCTTCACCCCGGCGTTGAGGAAGGACTGCTCGCGCATACGGGTGAGGAGCGTGTCATAGTCGAACACCGTCTCCTCAAAAATGGTGGGGTCGGGCTTGAACGTCACGGTGACACCGTGCTTGTCCGTCGTGCCCTCACAGGCAAACGGTCTTGCCACGTTACCTCTCTCGAAGCGCTCGGAATAGATATGGCCGTCACGGTGGTTTTTGACCTCCATCCACTCGGAGAGCGCGTTCGTGACCGACGCACCGACGCCGTGCAGACCCCCCGCCATCTTATACCCGCCGCCGCCGAATTTACCGCCGGCGTGGAGTTTCGTATAGATGACCTCAAGCGTAGGCTTGCCCGTCTTCTCGTTGAAACCGGAAGGAATGCCGCGCCCGTTATCCTCGACGGTCACGGAGTTATCCGGGTTGATGGTCACGAGAATATGCGTACAGCCGCCGTTCATCACCTCGTCAATCGAGTTGTCCACGATCTCGTACACAAGGTGGTGCAGACCGCGGATTGAGGTCGTACCGATGTACATACCCGGGCGTTTTCTGACCGCCTCCAGTCCTTCCAGCACCTGAATCTGGCTGTCGCCGTAGGTCGCGTCGACATTCGTCATCTCTTGTGTTTCCTTGATTTCTTCCATGTTTACTCCTCTGCGCCGTCCGGCGGCGCGTTTAATCTTGTATTGAGTCCGACAGGTGAGATGCGGGACAGCATCACCCGTGTATTTTTCCCGTGTTTGTCCGAAAGGACGAGGAAGGATCTGGGCAGGTCGCTGTCCGCATAGGTGACGCCGCCCGTCTCCTGCTTTTTTGCGAGAAAGGCACGCGTGACGCCGCTGACCGACGCCGTATCGAGGTCGAACACCCCGACAATATCACGGACGCGCACCGTCTCGCCGTTACCGATATGCAGAAACATAATTGCCTCCCGAGACGCGGATGATATTCTCCGCCGCCCCGCACATTGTCTCTTCGCAGGACGTGACGATGAGCTGTCGCTCTCCTCCGGCGCCGAGCAGGTATGCCCGCCGCGACGCGTCGAGTTCACTCAGGACATCATCGAGCAGAAACACGGGGTAATCCCCCGTTTTTTCACGGTTATATTCCCCTTCCGCGAGTTTGAGCGCCAGGACAATCGAGCGCTGCTGTCCCTGTGACGCGTACACGCGCGCGTCAAGCCCGGAGAGCAGAATCCCGATGTCGTCCCGGTGGGGGCCGAACAGCGTACACCCGGCGGCACACTCCCGCTCAAGATGCGAGAGAAAGCACGCGCGATAGTCGTCCGCGACCGCCTCCGGCGTTTCCTTGTCCGTATCCGCCTCGAGCGTGAGCAGGAGCGTTTCCTTTTCGTCGGAGATGGCGCTCATCTGCTCCTCTGCCCGCGGCGTGAAGCCCAGTAAATAGGCACGACGCCGTAAGTACACGTCGGTCGCCGCCAGCGCCAGACTCTCCGACCAGGCGACGAGTTCCTCCCGGTCGACGGGCAACCCTTTCGACGCCTGTTTCAGAAGGGCGTTGCGGTTCTCGAGAATTTTCGCATATTTTGTATAAAGCCCGAGATAGGCAGGTTCCACCCCGGCGACGGCAACGTTCAGAAATTCGCGCCGCTTTTCCGGCGCCCCCTTGACAATCTGCAGGTGCTCGGGATAAAACAGCACGGCGCGGAACACGCCCAGCATTTCTCCGAGACGCACCGGCGCCCCGTTCTTCTCCCGGCGACGACTCCCCCCCTCAAACGAGTAGGTCAACGCCTGTTCCCGTCTTTCATCGCGGAAGGTGATACCGAGCGAAAAACCGTCGGTGCCGAACTTGGTGAGTTCTCTCTCCGCCCCGCCGCGGAAACTCTTCCCGCGGGCAAAGAGATAGATACCTTCGAGAACATTGGTTTTCCCCTGTGCGTTTTCTCCGATCAGCAGATTGACGCCCGGAGTAAAGAAAAGTTCACAGTCTCCGATGTTGCGAAACTGATGAGCCCGAAATGACGAAAGAATCATTTCAGTCGTTCATACGAACCGGCAGAAGCATATAGAAGAAGCCTTCGTCCTCTTTCGGCTCCGCCGCCTCAATCGTGACCGCCTGCGTGACGGAACGGAAGGAGAGCTTCAGCGTGTCGGCGTCCGCCGCACGGATGCTGTTGAGCAGGTAACGGCAGTTGAAGGCAATCACGAGGTCGTCGCCCTCATGTGTGCAGGGCATCTCGTCGCTGACTCTGCCGGAGAACGAGGTGGAAGTGATATAGAGTTTATCGCCGCGGATATCGAGTTTGACGAAACTCTTGTCTCTCGACTGCATTTTTTCTTCCGCAATCAGGAGCGCGCGGTCAAGACAGGACATCAGGCGCGCACGGTCGCAGGTGACGAAGATCGTCTGGTCGTGCGGGATAATCCGCTCATAGTCGAAATACTCGCCGTCAATCAGGCGCGTGAAGAACAAAAGACCGTCTGCCTTCAGAATCGCATGTTTACGGGCAAGAAGAATCTTGACATTTCCTTTTTTCTCGGTGAGAATCTTATTCATTTCACCGAGCGCATGACCCGGGAGAATAAAGGAGAAGCGGTTCGTCTCGGTTTCGCCGATGCTGCTGATCTCACAGGTGACGAAGCACTTGGAGAGCGTATAGGAGTCGCAGGACACCACGCGCATGACGTTGCCGTCGATCGTGAAGTAGGCGCCGCACAGGCTCGGGCGGGAATCATTTTCCGCAATACTGTGGCTCACCTTGCCGATCATGTCTTTCAAAACGTCGGAGGCAATCTCGAATCCTTTGTCTCCGGAGAGTTCCGGCAGGCTCGGGAAGTCGGCGCCGCTGATGGCATAGAGCTGGAAACTCGCGTTGCCGGACGAAATGGTGACGGCAAACTTCTGATCCACTTCCAGCGTGATCTCCCCGTCGTTCATCGCGCGGGCAAACTGCATGAAACGCTGTGCATTGATGATGTAACTGCCCTCTTCCATGACTTCGAGTGCTTCAAAGGTCGTGCGCGTACCTTTATTCATATCATAGGTGGAAAAACGCACGGTGTTCCCGCCGAGCGTCTCGACGAGAACCCCCTCGAGGGAGGTGATGGTGTTCTTGGTCGTGACCGTACCCATGACGGAAGTCAGATTTTCGAGCAGGTCGTCTTTCGAGAAGATAATTTTCATGTCTGTTTCCTTTCCGCGCCACGGCGGCGCCAAGACAATTCATTTCTAAATAGGTAGTATTATCAGTAGGGGGCTGTCAGTTTGTCAGTAAACCCGGGCGGTGCCCCGAAAATCGGGCAAAACGCCGAGGGGTATTTTGTCATTTTACCGTCAGTTCTCCTATTGGTCATTGTCAGTCATCATATGCGACGAAAAACGTGAGTTACTGACAGAGTTACTGACTGTTAAATTAACAGGTTACTGACAGAAAAATTGTCAGTCCTCTTTAATTTCGTCAATCAGGTTTTCGACTTCTTCCCGGCACCGCATGTCCGTCTCCATCATATTTTCTATCTTGTTGCAGGCGAGAATGACGTTCGAGTGCTGACAGGAGAAGAAGGAGCCGATGTCCGATAGCGGATAGTCCGTCATACGGCGGATCAGGTACATACACACATGGCGCGCGTAGACGACGTTCCCCTGTCTGCCGCGCCCCTTGATGACGTCCGCCGGAATATGAAAGTGCTTGGTCACCGCCTTGAAGATACGATCGAGAATATAGGAGTTCTCTCCGGCGCCCGATTCCACGTCGGCGAGTGCCCGCTTGGCGCTCTCGAGGGAAATAACCGTCCCCGTCAGCGTGTTCATCGCGTGAAGACGTCGAATCGCGCCCTCAATCGTGCGGATATTGCTCTTGATATGATCCGCCATGTAACGGATGATTTCACCGTTGAGTTGGATTCCCTGCTTATCCGCCTTGGTTTTGATAATGGCGGCGCGCAGCTCGGGCGTCGGCGGCTGGATATCTGCCGTGAGTCCCCATTCAAACCGCGTGCGGAGACGGTCGGCAAGGTTCGGAATGTCGCACGGGGGGCGGTCGGAGGTCAGAATAATCTGTTTCTGGCTATCAAAAAGTGTATTGAATGTATTGAAAAACTCTTCCTGAACGGCTTCTTTCCCCGCGATGAACTGGATATCGTCAATCATCAGCACGTCGGTCGAACGGTATTTTGTGCGGAAGTCCTGGGTGGTACTG
>SFZB01000011.1 GCA_004558975.1 bacterium | reverse complement strand
TCGGGCGAGCCGGTATCGTTCTCAGCGGTACGGTTCTCCGCGATAATCTGCGATTTGCGTTCCTTATCCATCGTATTCACCTTTCCCGATGCGAAAAGCACCGTATTTTATGACACCCGCATCGCCGGCCCGGCAGGTGACGCCAAAGTCCGCGGTGGGGAAACCGAGGGTTATTATAACACAGGAATGACGGTTTGTAAAGAGGGGGTGCGGATTTCTTTTCTAAAATATAGATAGGGGGATCCCGCCATACAGATATTTGTATTTTCCCGCAGGGACAAGCGGAGGTTTATGCGTCCCCACGGCGGGTGTGTCCCCCCCGGACGGGCGGGGTGGCGCTCCCCGGCTTTCTTACTTTTTCCCGGCGACGTAGGGCCAGAGGTGCGTGAGGTAGTCGAGCCCGGAGCCGACCGTGGTAAAGGTCATGGCGCCCATGGCGAGGGCGGCGGCAAGGTGCCCGTTGTACCAAATGTTGAAGGAAGTTGTGGCGGCGGTCGCGGCGAGGTGGTGCGTGAGCGCCGGCTCCATCAGGATCACGACCAGGGCGCAGATCTGCGTCACGGTCTTGATTTTCCCCCACCACGAGGCGGGGACGACCACGCCGCGCGAGGCGACGACGAGGCGCAGGGAGGTGACGCCCAGCTCCCGCAGAATGACGACGGCGGCGACCCAGACGAACACGGGGCGAATGCCCTCATACAGGTTGGCGGTGAGAATGGCGATCAGCAGCCCGAACACCATGAATTTATCGGCGAGGGGGTCGATGAATTTCCCGAAGTCGGTGATGAGACCGTACTTGCGCGCGATCTTTCCGTCCAGCATATCGGTCAGCGACGTGAGAATGAAGATCAGCGTCGGCACGAGGCAGATGAGCCACACGCGCGCCGTCTCGTTCGCGACGCCGGCAAACCATTTCCCGGCGTACAGCACGGCGGCGATGCACACCGGCACCAGCACCATGCGGATGAGGGAGAGAATGTTCGGGACGTTCCAGATCTTCTGCGGTTTCGGTTCGGTCGAGGGGGTCATATCGGTCATTGAAATACCTCTTTCCGCGCGATGCGCGTGTCAGTCGGAGTCAAAAATGCAGGGGAATATGCGTGAATATGTGTTGAAAGCAGGGGCGAGGGGGAAAGAGCGTGGCGCGGGTGCGCCCCGAAAACCGACGCACGCCGGACGGGTTGTGCACGCCAGCCGGTCAGCCGATTGCACGGTCGGCTAGGGCAGTCGGCAGCGGTCACACAGTCGGCTGAGCCGTCGTCGGTCAGACAGCCGGTCACACAGTCGGCTAGGGCAGTCGAACGGACGGTCACCCGGTCAGTCGAGCACTTCGACCGCCTCGCCGATGAGGTCGTAGTCCAGCGCGTCGGTCAGGTGGACGCGCACGAATTTGCCGGGGGCAACGCGCTTCTTCGACGAGAAGTAGACCTTACCGTCGACGTCGGGGGCGTCCGCCGCGCTCCTGCCGAAGTGGGTGGAGGCGACGCGGTCATAGCCTTCGCAGAGCACCGTGACATCGGAGCCGACCTTGGCTCTTTGCAACTCCTCGGAGATGGGCAGCTGCGTCTGCATGAGGATATCGTAGCGATCCTGCTTTTCCTGCTCGTCGATCTGGTTCGGGAAGGACGCCGCCGGGGTGTCCTCCTCGGGGGAGTAGGTAAAGGCGCCGAAGCGGTCGAAGCGTGCCTCGCGCAGGTAATTGCACAGTTCCTCGAAGTCCTCGCGCGTCTCACCGGGGAAGCCGACCATGGCGGTGGTGCGCAGGGTGATGCCCGGCACCTCGCGGCGCAGTTTCTCGACCGTCTCGCGCACGAGGCGCCCGTTGCCGTGCCGGTTCATGGCGGTGAGAATGTGGTCGCTGATATGTTGGATCGGGATATCCATGTAGGGGAGCAGGCGTGGATTATCGCGCATCTCGGCGATCAGTTCATCCGTGATCTTATCGGGGTAGCAATAGAGCAGACGGATCCACGGAATGTCCGTGGCGCGGCAGATCTCCCGCACAAGGTCGGTCAGGCGATACCTGCCGTAGAGGTCCAGACCGTAACGAGAGGTGTCCTGCGCGATGATATTGAGCTCCTTCGCGCCGTTCTTCCCGAGCGCGACGGCTTCCGCGACCAGATCCTCGATCGGGCGGGAGCGCAGGCGACCGCGGATCAGCGGAATCGCGCAGTAGGTACAGCGGTTATCGCACCCCTCCGCGATCTTCAGGTATGCCGAGTAGGCAGGGGTGGTCAGGATCCGTTCGCCGCCGAGGGGCGACTTTTCCTTATCCTCGAAGGAGCTGTATTTTTCGCCGCTGTCCACGGCGCGCACGGCATCGACGATGTGCGCGAGCGAACCGACGCCGAGCAGGGCGTCGACCTCCGGCATCTCGGAGAAGATCTGCTCACGGTAGCGTTCCGCCATACAGCCCGTGACGACGATGCCGCGCAGAGAGCGGTTCTCTTTCAACCACGCGACGTCGAGAATGTTGTCAATGGATTCGCGCTTGGCGCTCTCGATGAAGCCGCAGGTGTTGATGACGACGATGTCCGCCTCCGTCTCGTCCGAGACGATGGTGTAGCCCGCGTCCGCGAGGCTCTTCAGCATGACTTCGGTGTCCACCTGATTCTTGGAGCAGCCGAGCGAAATAAAACCGACTTTGGTCATAAAAACTTCCTGTCTCAGCGGAGGAGGCGCTCTATGCGCGCTCTCCACTTGGTGTAGTATAGAAAAATCATTCGGGTCAAGAGGTAATCGTAGAGCAGGAATGCGAGGTTCCCGAGGACGGCGAGCAGAATCGGCACCGCAAGCGCGGGAATCGTGCGCCCGAACAGCGTCAGGTCGGTAAACAGCCCGCCGAAGAAAAAATGGAAAATGACGAGGATCGCTGAGAAGAGCAGGTTGAACGACACGAACTTCCCGAGAAAGGCGAGGGGGCGGATCCGGATACGTTCCCACAGCGCTTTGAGGATCGGGAGGACGCCGACGAGGAGCGCGTACTCCCACGAGATGAAGGCACCGGGCATGAGCAGGCAGGAGAGCGTCCCCGCGGCGATCCACGGGAGGAAACTCCATGCGACGCCGAACTCGGCGACCGAGAAAGCGATGAAAAGGGAAGCGACGAACGCCGTCACGAGGTCGAGCACCTCGATGAGCGACCCGAGCCACAGCAGAACGACGGTCAGTGCGACGAGCGCGGCGGAGATCGTCAGCCGTTTGGTCCCGCGGCGCATCTTACATGCAGGGGATCAGATCCCCGCCGAGGCACTCACAGCAGCAGTCCGCGATGATGAGGTTGGTGCAGCAGTTGCAGAAGGAACTGGCGCCGGAGCGCTGCGCGCCGTAGGTATCCGTGCGGTAGGCGGCGCCGTACCCGCCCGCACGCTCGCGGTAGATGTCGCGCGACTTGGCGTATTCTTCGTTACCGGGGTCCATGGCACAGGCGGTATTGAGCTCCTGCATGGCGTCGCCCGTCTGCCCGCGGCGGTCGAGGCAAACGCTCTTGAGAAAGTGCCACTCGGCATTCCGCGTATCGGGCGGGCAAATGTCGAGTTCCCGCTCCGCTTCGGCATAGTCGCCGCGCGAGAGGCAGGCGCGCACGCCGGAGAACGGCGAGTTGTTGAACCCGCCCGAGGCGGCACGCATACGGACAATCTCGTCGTAGGCGTCGTTGATCTCGCGCATCTTGTCCTCCGCCGCGGCACGGGCGGGGTCGTCGCTCGCGTATCTGTCGGGGTGGTACTGTCGAGCGAGGGCGCGATAGGCGTCCTTGATGGCGTCATCGGTGGCGTTCGGGGCAACGCCCAGAACTTCATAAGGGTTACGGTTCATGTGTTTTCCTCCTGCGATCACGGCAGAACGCCGTCGTATGGGGTGAGTTTATGCTTGCCTTTGGGTGCGTCCGGGAGCAGAAAATCGACCCGGTGGGGCAACCCCTCATAGAGTATGTTCAGAAACAGTCTGCCGGCGGCGCCCGCGTCCGAGAGCGGGAGCGTCCGCCATGCCGCCTCTCCGGCGGCGAGGGTATTGATGAGCGACGCGCGGATATCAAGCTTGGCGTCGTCCGAGAGCGTATCACCGTAGGTCAGTACATACGGGTTATATGACCCCGATCGCACGTCGCGAGGGAAATCCTCGGCGGCGTCGGCACAGTAGATGAATCTGCCGACGGCGTCACCGACTTTGCGGAGCGCGTCCGCGTGTGCTTCGGGCGCCCCGAAAGCGAAAATGTCGCCGAGCAATTTCCCGAACGCCCCGGCGGGGCGGTCGATCGATGCGACGCGCCCGCGCTCCATTTCCGAGAGGGAGGTCAGGCACGTTTCAATCTCGCGGTCGAGAGGGGCGAGCCCGGCGCGCTTTTTCGCTCGGGAGAGCAGGGCTTTCGCCGTCGCGGGCGGCACTTTACCGAGGAAACGTCCGTCGGTCACGTCGTCCGCCAATTTGCGGTAGGCGAGCAGGACGGTCGCACGCGCGGCGTAGTCCGTCGCCGGGTTGTCGACCACCATGGCACGGGGCTTCAGCGGGTGGACGGCGCAACGGTGCGGGTGGATGGAGATGGTGCGCCCGCCGACGATGATCCTCGCGAGGGCGAGGAAGACCATGTCGTAGTTGAGGGTCATGGAGGAGATCTGCCCCGTCTGCCGTTTCATCGCGCGGCAGATCCCGCAGTAGACAGAGCGGTAGAACTCATAGTCACCGAGGGTCACGCTCGGGCGATAGGGTCTGACGTAGCCGAACATCGGGCGCTCTCCTTCAAAAAGTATATTTCAATATATTGTACCACGGAGGGTATATAAAATCAACATTTTTTCTTTGAACGCGCTGTAAAGACGAGGGGGCAAGGGGAGGAGGGGACAACTCGGAAAGGAAAAGCGCAGGCGAGGGAAATGAGGGGAGCGGGAAGAGGGGAGCGGGCAGGTGCGAAGGGGAGACAGGGGTGGGCACGAAAGGGAGACGCGACGAGTGCGAAGCGGAAACGGGGCAGGCGCGAGGGATAGGGCAGGCGGGGCGAGCCCGGGGGGAGAGACGCCCGGGCGGGGGAACGGAAGGGGAACAACGGAAGGAAAGGCACGGGCGGGGCAGGGTTCACGTTCCGTTTGCAGTCGCCCGGGGATCTCGTGGGACTCCCTCTTGACGCGGGCGGGGGAAAAGGTGTATAATCGCCTTTGTATGAATTTGTGAAACAAGGAAACCAGCCGCGTTCGCGGCGGAAAGCGACTGACAGAATGTATTATATCTCACTGGACCTGGAATGGAATCAGGCCTACGCGGAAAAGTTACAGGCGGTGCAGAAGCGCCTCGGCGCACGCCTGCGCGGCGAGGTCATCCAGATCGGTGCCGTCAAACTGAGTGAAAAAATGAGAATCTGCGGCAGTTACAGCGTCATTGTACGCCCGCAGTATTTTACGCGCATTCACCGCCATGTGCGCGATCTGACCGGCATTACGCAGGACATGATGGACGCGGGCGTGCCGCTCCGCGAGGCGGCGGAGAACTTCCGCCGTTGGTGCGGCGACGACTTCGCCTTCCTGACGTGGGGTCCCGACGATATCCCGATGCTGAAAGACAATCTGCGCGTCCTCGGCGCAGAGACCTCGTGGCTCGACCGCATCTATGACCTGCAGCCCATCTTCAACCAACAGACCGACGGGGTGAACCGCCAGCGCTCGCTCGAATACGCCATGGAGCATTTCGGCATCGTGCAGACGCTCCCGGCACACGATGCGCTCAATGACGCCTACTTCACGGCGCAGGTCGCGGCGAAACTCGACATCGCCGCGGGGATCGCGTCCTATACCGCCCGCCGCGGGCAATTCCTCGAGGAGACGGACATCGGTAACGCGGACGCGGGGGACACGGGTTATGACGACCTTCGGACCCTGCTCGCACATCCTGCCATTTCGCACCCGGTCTGCCCGCTCTGCGGCGAGGCGTGCGAGACGACGCGACTGCTCCACTCCAAGGGGCAGAGATACACGTGCCTCATGACCTGCAAGACGCACGGGCAGATGATGCTGACGGCGAAACTGCAACACAACTTCAACGAGACGCTCCGCCTGCACAAGAGCGTGACGGAGGCGGACGAGGAGAACGTGGCGACCTATCGTCGCCGTCTCGCGGAAAGCGAGACCGAGAAAAAGGCGCGCCCGCGCCGTCGCCGTCGCCGCCGCCCGTCGGCGAAAGTGTCGGCAGGCTCCGGGGAGAGCGAATCGTAACATAGGGGTGCCGCGCACCCCCTATCCTGCTAAAAACGGATTTTTGCACAGTGTTGTGCCTTAAAAACTTCTGGAGGTAGCAAAATGATTACACTTACGGAAGCACCGCAGAACTGGGAGATTATCCAGCAGGCGGCGGGCGTCGCCCGCGTGGCGGTTGCCGGCACCTATGACGTGGGAGCGGCGGACGAAAGCATCATCTGGGTCGGGGCGCTCTCCGAGGACGACCTGGCGCCCGTCGTCGCCTGGCAACGGGCAGAGATGCAGAACGGCACGTTCCGTGCAACGCTCGTACTGCCCGTCGGCGGGTTGTATCGTGTCGAGGTGCGGAGCGTGGGGAATGAGGCGACGCCCCCGATGTCGGCGAAACAATGGGTGGCGCGCCACCACATCGGCGTGGGCGACAATTACCTCATCGCCGGGCAGTCAAACGCCGCCGGAGTCGGGCGCGGGTATGTCGCGGAAAGCCCCGATCTCTGCGTTCATGTCTTGCGCGACGCGCGCGAGTGGGATCTCGCGACGCACCCGCTCGATACGGTGCGCGACCGGCACAATCCGTGGCTGTCGTTTGCCAAGACGCTCCGCCGCGCGCTCGGCTACCCGATCGGGCTGATCCCGACGGCGGTCTCCGCCTCGCAGATCCGCCGCTGGCTCCCCGAGATGGAGGGCGATCTGTACCGTGAGATGCGTGCGGCGACAGAGCGGTCGCAGACCGGCATCCGCGGCGTCATCTGGTACCAGGGGTGCGCCGAGGCGATGGACGGCTTCGGTGACAAATATTTCGGCTACCTATCCTCTCTCATCGGTCATCTGCGGGAGGACTATCACGACCCCGCGCTCCCGATCCTGCTCCTGCAACTCAATCGACACATCAATGGGCAGGAATCCCCCGAGATGCATCGCGGCTGGGGCGAGGTGCGGGAGGCGCAGCGGCAGGCGGCGCGCCGAATCCCCGGCGTCTATCTCACGACCGCGTTCGACTCCGCCATGAGCGACGGGATCCACAACGCCGCCGCGACGAACGCCGCCCTCGGCGACCGTGTCGGCAGACTCGCGCTCGGGCATATCTACGGGCGGGGCGCGGACTATGACGCCGCCGACCTCGAACGCGCACGGCTCCTGTCGGAGACGGAGATGGAACTGACGTTCTCGCACCTCTTCACGCTCGGCACTTTCGGGCTTGAACCCGCGCGGCTTCCGATCCGCGTCTCGGACGACAAGGGTGAGGTTTTGATTCATTCTTATACCTGCGCGCGCGAGCGCGTGACGCTGTGTCTCACCCGCCCGGTGACCGGTCGGGTATATGTCAGCGCGATGGACAAGCGGGAAGAGCCGTATTACCTCATCGACGAGGGGACGCAGATCCCGGTGATCGCGTTCTACCGTGCGGAGGCAACGCGCGACTGAACCGTCACCGCGCAGTAAAAATTTTTCAAAAAGGCTGTCTCCGGGCAGCCTTTTTTGTATGTATAACGGAAATCACGCGAGCGTCGTATGGTAGGAAAGAAGTGAATCGGTACAAGAACAGGGAAAACGAAAGCAGAGAAAGAGCAAAAGCAAAAGAAAGAGAAAACAACAGTCCCTCCGTCTCGCTACGCGGATAGGTAAGAGTGAGGGCATGACCGCGCGGCAACCAAGCCCCCATCTTCGGTTTTTACGCGGAAACGATGCGACGGGTGCGATGGCATCCCGTCGCATCCGCCCAAGCGAACGGCGGGAGGGGCGCGCTTTTTGTCGGTTCCCGTCGGCGAAAGTCAAATGAAATGAAAACGGCAAGGCGCCCGAAAAACCGGGCGCCTTGCCGTCCTTTTTGCAATTTTTCACGGCGCGGCTCGGCGCTGCCCCCGGGGTGGTACTTCGCCCGAATCGGTTTTTCCCAAAATGAGCCCAACGGCAGGTGCCGACCCTCTACAATGGAGATGCGGTTGCGGGGAGCACCGCGAAAGACACGGAAAGGACACCGAGAGGAGGGAGACGCAACGGACAACCCCGGCTATGAGCGGCAAATGCTCGATTATTTTAGAAATGAGGGTTCGGACGGCGCGGACTTCCCGACTTTCGCCGGATTCGCCGAGCGGATCGGAGTCACCCTCGGGGAGATGAAGGAATGGCGGCAGACGAACGAAGCGTTTGCCCGGGCATGGGACGAATGTCGCGAGCGACAGAAGGCGCGTCTCATCGTCGGCGGGCTGACAAAGCGTTATGACCCGTCGTTCTGTAAATTCCTCCTCGGGGAGATCTGCCCGGACGAGGGGAGCGACGCCTTCGCCGTCACGGTGGAGGTCATCGAATGAGACTGACGGTCACAAAGCGGCAGAAAGCGTTTCTTGACGCAACTGCCACCGAGGTGCTGTTCGGCGGGGCTGCCGGGGGCGGCAAATCCCGCGGGCAACTCATCGACGCTTTCCTTTTCGCCCTGACGCACCCCGCATCCAAGCAGTTGATCCTGCGGCGCACCTTCCCGGAACTGGAGAAGTCGCTCATCCGCGAGAGTCTCGCCCTGTACCCGAAAAGCGTCTATACCTATCACGCGACCGGGCACACCGGCAGATTCCCGAACGGGAGCCTCATCGACTTCGGCTACTGCGCGACCGAGAACGATGTGTTTCAGTATCAATCGGCAGAATACGATGTCATCCGCTTCGACGAACTGACCCACTTCACCGAATTTCAGTACCTTTACCTGATGTCGCGTGTGCGTGGGGCGAATCGCTACCCGAAGCAGATCAAGTCCTCGACCAACCCGGGAGGCGTGGGGCACGGGTGGGTCAAGGCGCGCTTCATCGACCCGGCCCCCCCGGACACGGTTTTCACGCCCGAGCGGGGCGGGAGCCGGATCTTTCTGCCCGCGAAACTGGAGGACAACCGCTTCCTTTTGCGTGCCGATCCGGCATACCGCGAGCGTCTGCTCGCCCTCCCCGAGCGGGAGCGGCGGGCGCTGCTCCTCGGGGACTGGAACATCTTCGACGGGCAGTATTTCGGGGAATTTTCCTACGATATACATACCTGCGACCCGTTCCCGCTCCCCGCCCACTGGCGGCGCTATCGCACAATCGACTACGGTCTCGACCGCCTCGCGTGTCTCTGGATCGCCGTCGACGACGACCGCAACGTCTATCTCTACCGCGAGGTCTGTGAATCGGACCTCATCGTATCCCGCGCCGCCGAGAGGATCCTCTCGGCGACCCCCAAAGACGAGCACATTTATGCCACCCTTGCCCCGCCCGACCTCTGGGCGCGCAGTCAGGAAAGCGGACGGAGCAAGGCGTTGCTCTTCGAGGAGAACGGGGTGCGCTTCACCAAGACCGCGAACGACCGGGAAACCGGCTGGCTCTCGGTCAAGGAACTCTTACGGCTCCGCGCCGACGGAACGCCGCGTCTGCACATTTTTCGGAACTGCACCGAAATGATCCGGTGCCTGCCGCTTCTGCAGACAGACCCGTTGCGGCCGACCGACACGAAAACGGAACCGCATGAAATCACCCACGCGCCCGACGCCCTCCGCGGGTTCGCCATTTATTACAGCCGCCCGTCGCCGCCCGAGGCGGCGGCAGGGTCGCTGTGGTCACCGGATCTGCTCGAGGACTACGAACGGGCGGGGGAGGAGGAGCGGGAATACCTGCGCCGTCGCTACGGCACGCCCGCCGCCCTGCCCGGGAAAGGATAACCAATGATCGTAAGCAAACAAACAGACCGCCTTCGCTTCTTCTCCGAACTCTATG
This sequence comes from bacterium, assembly GCA_004558975.1. GTDB lineage: Bacteria > Bacillota > Clostridia > Oscillospirales > CAG-272 > UBA1740. The sequence continues at coordinate 12,634 of SFZB01000011.1, read as the reverse complement.
AGGGAGCGAAGAATCATCTCTCGGAGGTGACGGACGCCCTCCGCCGTCACTATGAGCAATACAAGGGGAGCGACGAAATCGACGGCAGTACCGAGCGCGCCACGGCGGTGCGGAACATCACCTACGAGATCGTGGAAAGCCAGATCTCCTCCGATATTCCCGCGCCCAAGGTGGAGGCGAAGCGGTACAGCCTCCGGCACGACCGCAACGCCACCGGCATCGAGCGCCTGTGCGCCAAGGTGCGGGACGAACTCCCGTTCGAGTCGTACAACGACATTGACGAGCGCTACACCTATATCTACGGCGGCAGCGTGTGGCTCGTCGAATGGGACAGCGACCTGGAGGACGCCGGGGTGCGCGGCGGCGTGCGCGTCAGCTGTCTCTCCCCGACCGACTTCTTCCCGCAGCCGCATATCACGGAGATCGACGACATGGAATACTGCTTCCTGCGGTTCGTCACGACCCGTGAGGAGCTCACGCGGCGCTACGGCGTGAGCCGCGCCGTCGCGAGCCTCGCCGAGGCGGAGGGGGCGGGGGACGCACGGGACGAGACCGTCACCGTCGTCGTCTGCTTCTGGCGCAACGAGGCGGGGGAAGTCTCGCGCTTCGTCTTCTCCGGCGGCGCCGTCCTCTCCGATATGGAGGGGTACTACCGACGCAAGGAGGCATATTGCCCCCGGTGCGGCGCCGCGGCGCATCTCTGCCGGTGCGGTGCCGAGACGCGCGCCCTGCGCGATGTGACGGAGGAAGTCCTCACGCATGATGTCCTGCTCGGGGACGGATCGGTCATTCCGGCGAAAACCCCTCTCTTTTTCGGGGAAAACGGGGAGGTCACGGAGGTGGGGACGCATATCCCCTATTATCTGCCGAAGCATTTCCCGATTGTGATACGGCGGAACACGAGTTGTGCCGGGCAGCTGCTCGGGCAGTCGGACTGCGCCTTTATCCGCCCGCAACAGCAGGCAATCAACAAGGTGGAGAGCCGTATCATGCAGAAACTCATGCGCTCGGGGGTGACGCCGCTCGTCCCCGAGGACGCGACCGTCACGCTCAACAACGCCGTGTTCGGGCAGGTGATCCGCCTGCGCCCCGGTGAGAGCGCGGCGGACTACGGGACGGTGGACACCACGCCGGACATTTCGCAGGACATCGCCGAGGCGGAGCGTCTCTATTTACAGGCGAAACGCATTGTCGGTATCTCGGACGCCTATCAGGGGCTGGATACCACGGCGGCGGAGTCCGGCTACTCGCGCCAGATCCGCATCCGGCAAGCCGCCGGGCGGCTGGAATCCAAGCGGCGCATGAAGTACCTCGCCTATGCCGCGATCGACCGCCTGATCTTCGAGCATTACCTCGCCTACGCGGACGAGCCGCGGTGCATCACCTATACCGACTGTTTCGGGGTGCGCCACCCGGCGACCTTCCACCGCTATGACTTCCTCGAGTTTGACCCCGCGTCGGGTACCTACACCTACGACGACGGGTATCTCTTCTCGGTGGATCTCTCGGGGGGACCCGAGCAGCAGCGCGAGGAAATGTGGGAGAAAAACCTCAAAAACCTGCAGGCGGGCACGCTCGGCGACCCCGCGGATCCGGCGACCCTGCTCCGCTACTGGCAGAACCAGGAGCGCGCGCATTATCCGTTCGCGAGGGAGAACGTGGTGTACTTCCTCGACAGAATCAAACGGGAGGAGGGACAGCATGGCACAGAGCCGGGCAGGGAAACTGCTCTCGGAACTGCTCTCGGTGCTCCGCGCGGCGGGGCAGACGCAGACAGCGGGCAAAGCGGCATCGGGGCAAACAACATCGGATAACGCCGCGGTGCCCGAAAAAGACGGCTACGCCTCGTGGCTGAAGCAGTACGGAACCGACGCGGCGAAAGTGCACGCGGACGCCGCCCGCGCGGCGGACGGCGCCTATGCCCGCTCCGGAAGCCGGTATGGTGCGCGGGGCGAGAGCCTCGGCCGCTCGGGGCTCACGGGCTCCGGCTACGGCGACTACCTCGACGGGGTTGCCCGATCCGACCGCGCGAAGGCGCTGGAGGACGCTACCGCCGCCGGGGAAGCCGCCGCCGAGGGCAACCGCCGCGGGTATGCCGAATACCTCGTGAAGCAGGGGACGCGGCGCAAGTCGATCCTCAGCAGTATCCGCGGGCAGGGCATCACCGACCCCGAGGTCGCGACCGCCTACGCCGCGGCGTGCGGCATGAATGAAACGGACGCCGCCCTCGTCGGCTCGCTCGTCGGGCAGATGCGCGAGAGCGGGAGCGGGGTCAGCGTGCATCAGAAGGTCAAGGTCATGCAGTACATGGTGAACATCGGCATGCCCCGCGAGACTGCCTATGTGTACGCCCTCTCCTGCGGTATGACCGAGGGCGAGGCACGCGAAATGGCGGAGGCGGCGGAGGCAGCCGTCAATGCCAAAAACCGCAATCAGATCCATTACAACTGAAAAGGAGTCAAGGAAATGAAAGAAAAGAAACAGAAGAACAACCCCTACGCAACGCTCTCCCTCGGGAAAGTCACGGCGCCGAAGACGCCCGCGAACGAGCCGAAAGCCACCCGCCGCACGGGCACCGACCTGCGCGTGAAGAAGTAAGGAGGCGCCTCACATGGAGAACTTCACCGATACCGACGCGACAGGCGTCGGTGCATACGGCACGATGAGCGCCGCGGAGCGTGCCACCGAGGATTCGGCGGAAACACCCGCAGGGGACGCGACTTCACTTGCGTCCGTCGTCGCGGCGGCGCGCGGGGCGGAGACGGGTGAGAGAACCGTCGGCGGGGGCACGGACGCCCCTGCACCCGCCGATGCCGCAGGCGTGGCGGATGCCGCCGCGTTCACAATGGGTGCCGCCGCCGAACCTGCCGACGGAAATGGGGCGGGTGCCGAGAGCGGCACGGGAAGTGCCGCCGGGGAAAGCGAAGATGCCGATGCTACCGGGGCTCCCGTCGATTACGCGGCGCTCGCCGCCCGGGACCTCGGGGAGATCAAACGACTGGCGCCCGCGCTCGCGGGGCTTTCCCATCTCGCAGAACTCCCGAACGCCCTGCGGTATGCCGCCCTGCGCGACGCCGGGCTCTCGGTGGAGGAGGCACTCTACGCCGCCTGCCACGCGTATCTCGCGCCGCGCGCGGCGGACAACCGCGCGCACCTGCGCTCCGCCGTCCCGATCGGTGCGGCGGGGACGCCCTCGCGCATGACCGCCGCCGAAATGCGGGAGGCGCGCGAACTCTTCGGTGATCTCACCGAGGGGGAAATCGAACGTCTGTATGCCAGATGTCAAACCGAATAACCAACCAAAGGAGAAAAAATATGTTTCGTCTTGTGAAAATCCAAAACGGACGCTGTAACCAGCCGGAGCCGCAGAAACTGGGTGTCACCGCGTCCGAGACCTACACGCTCGGCGAGGCGCTCGTCCTCACCGCCGGAGCGCTGACCAAGTGCGGCGCGACCGCGAAACCGACCTACATCGCCGGTGAGGACTACACGGCGCCCGAGAGCGGCGCCCGCCGCCTGACCGTCTATCCCGTCAGCGGGGACATGATCTTTGAAACGGCGTTCACGGCGGCGCCGACCTCGCTCACCGACGGCAGCGTTGTCACGCTGTCCGCCGACGGGCTCGGCGTGACCGCCACGACGACCTCCGGGGTCGCCACCGTCGTCGACCTCGCGGGCGCCGCAGCGGTCGGGGACAAAGTCCTCGTGCGATTCTGATGCCAACCAACAAGAAAAGGAGATAACAAATGGCCATTCTGTTTTCCAAATCGTCCGGGGTGAACAACGCCCAGGTCGGACGCCTCGAAACCCCGATCAAAATGGTGATCGAACATGAATCCGACCTGCAGACGAAGCAGGGCGGTATCCGCGACTGGCTCTTCAACGTTGAGCGCTCCGCCAAATTCGGCGAGACCATCGTCGGGCAGAACGAGTTCGACGTCTTCCAGGCTGCCGCCGAAGGGGCGGGCGCCGAAAACGATGACTTGCAGGAGACGTACCGCAAGTTCATCGAGCATATCCAGTTCATGAAGGAGTTCACCATCACCGCCGAGATGATGGAGGACGCCGCCTACGGCGTCGCCGCGGACGCGAAGCGCCGCGCCGAGAATTTCACCCGTGCCTACTACAAGACCCAGCACAAAATCTGCGAGTATGCGCTCGCGCACGGTACGGCGGCGAGCGGTACCTTCGCCCGCGCGGCGCTCGATCTCACCGCGCCGGACGGCAAACCGCTGTTTTCCTCGAGCCACAAGTGGGGCGGCAAACGGCAGAGCGGTACCCAGTCCAACTACTTCTGGGGCGACATCTTCGGCACCGGCACCGATACGCGCACGCTCTCGACCTCCGCTTTCGAGGAGGCGCTCGCCGAGCTCGCCGTCAAACTCCGTAACATGAAGGACGAGAACGGCGATATCCTCGGCTACACCGCCGACACCATCATTCTGCCCGGCAACCGCCCGCTCGCCGAGACGATTGCGAAGAAGGTCTGCGGCTCCGAGGGCGCGACCGGAAACGGCTACAACGACATCAACCTGCACTTCGGTAACTGGAACGTCATTGTCATGCCGAACTGGCAGACGAGCGACGACCGCGTAATGATCATGTCCCGCGAGGCGAACAAGAACCTCAGCGGTAATATGTTCTACAACCGTGTGCCGCTGACCGTCACGAGCTGGTGCGACAACCACACCGGCAACTACATCTGGAACGGCAGATGCCGCTTCGGCGTCGGCTTCGGTTCCTACAAGCACATCCTCCTCGCGGTGGACGCCGCGAGTGCCGTCACCGGCGCGACCAGTCTGTAAGGGAGGCACTCACCGTGACGTATGCGGAACTGAAACAGGGTACGGCGCTCCTCGGATTCACGGACTCGCTCGACGAACTCTCGGACACGGCGGAGGCGTCCTTCCGCGCCGCGCTCGGCCGTGCCATGGTCCAGGCGGACGCGCTGCGCCCGCGCACGGGGACGCTGTTCCTCACCCACGCGCCCGCGAGGAACCTCACGGACTGCCCGCACTTCACGCTTGTATCGGATATGCCGCATGAAGTGAAGGTGCCGGACGCCGTCGCCTACTGGTTCGAGGGGCGCGGTCGGGGGACGTGCAACGTCCTCGCAGGGGACGGTAGCGAGCGCAAAATCGAGTGGGACGCGCTCGACCTGCCGGCGCCTTTCTGGGGCATTGTCGGCGGGGGCGTGACACTCACGTTCCGGGGGGAGGGAGCCGTCGAGAATCTCGGCGTCTATGACGGGGCGGACGGCGTGCCGATCCCGCACGGGGGCGGTGCCTTTGTGCGCTATTCTCTCAGCGCCCGCGCGCTGGATTTCCGAGCGCTCGCGGAGGCGCCCGCCATCTGGCAGGGCGAGCGGTATATCACCCTGACCGACGGCTATGACACCGACTCCGAGGGCAATCTCTATCTCGCGCGGAATCTGCCCGGCTCCTACCGGGTGCGGTATTTCCGCACGGTCCCCGTCATCGGCGAGGACTTCGGGGAGGACGACGAGATCCCGCTCGAGAGGGATCAGGTCGAACTCCTGCCGCTGCTCATCGCCTATTATCTGCTCCTCGACGAAGAGCCGGACAAGGCGACGGAGTACCTGAATCTGTTCCGCGAGGGGGCGCTCCTCGTGCGGCGGGAGGCGGTCGCCGGTCGTGCGGCGTCCTACCGCTCCGTCAACGGCTGGTAAGGCGGTGACGGTATGAGCGGAAAACAGACGAACACGGTCTACACGCGTGTCCTGGAGGACTTCGGCGGGCTGGACACGGCGCACCCGCCCTCCGGCGTCGCGCCCAACCGCTTTACGAAACTCGAAAACCTGTGGCGGGACTACGCCGGGGGCGAGGGGAGCCTGCTCGAGACGTTTCCCGGATTCCGATGCCTTGCGACGCTTAGTGGCGCGATACACGGCGTGTACCGACTGCTCGCGGGCGGGGTGGCGTACCTCTTCGTCCACGCAGGCAGACGAATTTATGTCGCGCCCTTTCAGGAGACGGACGGCATGACGCTCGCGACCCTCACCGTGGTCACGGGCAGCGCCGGGAAGGTCGCCGACGCGCCGTCGGTCGCCTTCACGTTCGGGGAGGCGCTGTATCTCCTCGACGGAGTGGGATACTATGTGATCCGGCATACGGAGGAGGGGTTTTGCCTCTCCCGGGTGCAGAACGGGTATATTCCCCTGACGTATCTGGACGGAGAACCGTATGAACAGCGCAATCTGCTCTCGGACTACGCGGACGTGCAGTACCGGGTGCGGAACCTCGGCGCGTTCAGCCACGGTACGCCCGAGTTGCGGTATCGGGTGACGTCGGACGCCGACGCCACCTGTGAGGTCAGCGGACTCGCCGACGGGTATGAGGGCGCCGTGTATGTGCCCTCCACGGTCGAGATCGGCGGCCGCGCCTTCCGGGTGACCGCTGTCGGAAAGAACGCTTTCGCGTTCCGCGCCGTCACGCACCTTTATGTCTCGGAGGGGGTGGAGACGCTCGGCAATTACGCCTGCCTCGGCAGCGGCGCGATGACCGAGGTCGTCCTGCCGGACAGCATGACCCAGATCGGGCTTTACGCATTCAAGAACCGTCCGCTGACGAAGCTCGTCCTCGGTGCGGGGCTCCGCACCGTGCGGGAGCAGGCGTTTGCCTCGGTGACGCTCGGCAGCGTCGTATGCCACGGCGAGTCGGGCAGTTACTGGGAGGCGGTCACGGTCGCCGCCGGAAACGATGTATTGACCGCGGCGACAAAGAGCTATGTCACGACTTACCCTGTGCAGTTCTGTGCGTTCCCGCTCCTCGACCCGGTTGTGGAGCTCATGTCCGTCACGGTGGACGGCACCGCCGTCACCGCGGCGAGCGGGCGGTACTTCACGGAGGAACGCGGCGGGCTCGTGACCGGCGTTATTCTGCGGAGCCAGAGCGGAGAAGATCTGACGGGGAAACTGATTGCCGTGCGGGTACGCTTGAAAGCCGACAGCTTCCGTGTCTGTACGGCGCATCCCGACGTCAGCGGGGCAAATCCCGGCTATACGGGTACGGCGTCCGACACCGTGGCGCATACGACCCTCGCCTGCCTCTGGGACGGGCGGGTGTTCTTCGCGGGGAATCCGGCGCTGCCGAACACGGTGTTTTACGCCGGGCGCGACCGTTCGGGCGCCGTGAACCCTGCCTACGTCGGGGTACTGAATTTCTGGAACGCGGGGGAGGGGCAAAGCCCGGTTACAGCCCTGCTCCCGACCGTCTCGCATCTCGCCGTGTGCAAGGGCGGAGACGGCAGTGAGGGGAGCGTCCTGCTCTTCGGGGGCAAGGACACCGGCGAAGATCTCCTCCCGCGCATTTATATACTCCGTCAGACGCTTGCGGGCAACACCTGTATCGGCGGCGCTCTGCATTTCTCGGGCGATCCCGTTTACCTCTCGGGCGGCGGGGTCGAGAGCATCGGGTGCGAGAGCCTGAATGCCTCCCGCGTGGTACTGCACCGCTCGACGCTGATCGACGCCGCCCTCGCCGCCAAGGCGGGGCAGAAGCCGCTCGCCGCAGTGTTTGACGGTTACTATCTGCTGCTGTACCCGGACGGTGAGGCGTACCTCGCGGACGGACGCCGCCGTGCCCGCACGGCGGAGGGGGTCGAGTACGAGTGGTACCGGCTGACCGGCGTCGGCGGCTATACCGGCGACTTGCCCGTCTTTCGGTACGCGGCGGGGTATGACGCGGGGGAAATGCCGACCGTGACGTACGGCGGCATCGAGCGCACGCTCACCATCCACCCGGCGCCGGGGGCGCTCCCCGGCGGGGCGACGGAGGAAACCTATGCGACGGTCTACCAAAGCGTGACGACCGTGACGGGGGAGGGGGGCGAAACGTTCTCCTATGTTGCCGAGGGGACGGAGCCGAACCTGTATCTCGTCGAAAAAACGGGGGAGCGGTTCGGCGGGACGTTCTCCGCGCCGACGGCGCTCGCCGCCCTCGGGGGCAAGCTTTTTTTCGGCGCGGCGAACGGACAACTCTTCGTCGTCAACACCGACAAACGCCGCCCGGGCGGCGGAATCCCGCGCGAGTATTACTCCTTCGGCGGGCACCCGTATCCCGCCGGGTTCGAGACCGGGCTCGACCTCTGCGGGGTACCGAACTATACCAAACGGACGGTGCGGAACACGGCGATTGCCGAAATGCGTGCGGGCGCCGGGACGGCGCTGGACGTGCGCGTCAGCCACGGGTCGTACTACACGACCGAGCGCGGACAGGTCGCCACAGGCGACGGCGTTGTGTTTGACGCGCTGGACTTTCGGACGGTCGGCTTCGGCGCCGGCGGGCTCTCGATCCTCGCACTCCGCGAGCGGAGCCGCAAGTGGGTCGGCAAGCAGTATCGTATGTATGTCCGCGCCTACGCATCGCCGATCGCCCTGCACAGGATCGCTTACTCCTGGCAGGTCGCCGGGAAGGTAAAGAACAAATAAGAAAGGAATACTATGAAACGGTTTTTGATAGGTCTTACGGTCTTGCTCCTGCTCTTTGCCCTGCTCGCCCTTGGCGTTGCCGCCGAAGAGACGGAGGTGCCGACAGGGGAAAATGCCGCCGACGGGGCATCGGCGGGAGACATCGCAGGCGGGACAGAGACGGGAAACAATACCGCATCGGGGGACGGGGAGACGCCCGGAAACACGGCGACACCCGGTGATGCCGAGACGGACATCGCCGCGCGGGCGACCGTGGGAGGACGGATTGCAGCGTTTTTTGAGGAACACGTCGGAGAAATCTTTTCCGCCCTGACGCTGGTCGGCTCGCTCGCTCTGATGTGCGGCTACAAGCTCGGGTTCCTCCCCGCGCTGTGCCGCGGGCTCGACTGCGTGACGCGCTCGACCGAGAACTTCGGGCGGCAGGCGCTCGAGGTGTCGGAGGACACCGGGAACAAGATCGGTTCCTTCCTCGACGGGGCGGCGCCGCTCATCGAGCGGGCAGAGCAGATTCTCGCCGTTGCCGAGACGCTCCGCGACCGCGCGGCGGCGCTGGAAGAAAAACTCGCCGCGGCGGAGGACGACCGCGCCCGTGAGGAGACGCTCTGGCGCGGGGTGGCGGATCTGCTCTACGGGGTGTTCTCCGCCGCGAACCTGCCCGACTACGCCAAAGAACAACTGGGAGCGCGGTATGCCGCGCTCCTGGCGGTCGCCTCTCCGGAGGAGGGAACCGATGCGGGTACGGGTATATAAAATCATCGGGCTGTGTCTCGCGGTGATTCCCCCGGCGGTGACGGCGCTCTGCTATTTTCCCTTGTGGTTCTCCTCGCGGGGGAGTGCGTTCTCCGTGCTGTCGATCCTCGTGCTTGCCCTCTGCCTGTTGCCCTTCCGCCGCGTGATCCGCGACTATATGAAGTCGCCCTCTGCCTGGCAGATGTGGTTCCTTCTGTGGGTGGGACTGACGCTGTTCGCGCGGATCGCCAACGGCTTACGCGCGGTGGCGTGCATCGGGTCGCTCTCGGGGCTGCTCGGAGAACTCTTCTTCTACCTTGCGCGCCGTGCCGAACGGATGGCCGCGGGGGAAGATCATCACGCCGCCGGGACTACGACCGGTGGCGGGGAGGACACGCATGAAGAGTGAGGGCAATCCGTTTCCGTTTTCGGACGGGCTGCGTCTGCGCCCGGAGGCGCGACGGTACGCGGGTATCTGGGTCGGGGTACTGACCGTCCTCGCCGTATCGGCGGTGCTCTTCTGCGAGATGCACCTGACCGCCGCCCCCATCGAGCAGACCGCCATGACGGCGGCGGTGATCGTATTCGCCTGTTTCGTCATGTACACGTCCATGTTCGACGCGGGGCGTCAGCGGGGGCTCTCCGAGGAAGCGTTCCTCGGGCTTTCCGAGCGATTCGAGGCGATGCGCGACCGCGCACGGGAGCAAAGCGGGACGGGGCTCGAGACCTTCTGCACCGCCTATGTGGCGGAGGAACTCACTCGCTCGCGCCGTCGTCTGCTGTTCGCCGCCGGGGAGAGCGAAGAGGACTTTTTCCGCTACCGTGACGGTACCATGCCGAGGGAAGCGTATCGGGCGCGCACGCGTGCGCGCCGCCGTGCCCTCCGCGCGGCGGCGCGGCTGAAACCACTCCGTCTGCACGCCGCCATGCTCCTCACAAGGAGCGGTGGGGAACGGCGCGGACTGACGCTCACCGCCTCGGGGGCACGCGCACGGCGCGCCCTGCGGGCGCTCGTCCCGATGGTGTTCGGCTCCTTTGTGACGGTCGCCGTCTCGCTGGAGGGGCAGACCCTCACTCTGCCGCTCGTCATCGCGGGGTTGCTCCGCATCTTCACCCTCGTATGGACGGGGGTACGCGGGTATGCCGCCGGGGTGTCGTCGGTCGCGGCGGAGGAGAGTACCGTCCTCGAGACCAAGATCACGCTCCTCGATCTGTATCTCTCCGGGACAAAGGCGGCGTAAGCGTGCGCCCCGCAAGGGGAGACTGTCGGGAGACAGGGCGCCCTTGCACTCCTCGTTAAACGCGCGCCGCCGGAGGCGGTGTGCCGCTATGGGGTGAGGACGTGAGACGCAAATGAAAAAATGCCTCCCGGGGGAGGCAAAGAAAAAAGGTGTGACGGATATTTTCCGCCGTGCCGCCGCCGAGGGTCGCCCCTCGGCGGTTTTTGTGTTTGCGTGGGAGGGGGATTCGCGTTTTCGCGGTGCGGGAAAGCGTTTTCCGCGGGGTGATTTCCCGGAGCGAGACAGCGGGCGCTCGGCGGCTGAACACGAAAAGTGCCGCCCCGGTTTTGTCCGGGGCGGCGTCGGTGATGAAAGACGGTCGGTGCGGTCGCAGGTCAGGCTTCGGGCAGGAGCCCGAGCCCGCGTGCGATATGGAGTTTCGCCCGTCGTTTATACCGTTTATAGGTGGCAGGAGAGAGGGTATAGAGCGGGCTGTAGGTCGCCCCGCGCCGACAGGCAATGTCCTGTCGCATGGCAACGCGGGCATCCGGGGCAAGTGAAGAGAGGGAGGTGTCGAGCGCGTCGTCAATGGCGCGGTTCAGGTGGCGGTAGAGGTCGCGCGTGTCATCGTCCGTCTCGGGGGCGGTCAGGGCGCGTTCCCGCCGGTCATAGTCCTCGCAGTAGGCGATGACGAGATGCTCGATACTGCGGTCCAGTGTGCCTAGCCAGCCTCCTCGCCCTGTGGCGCGCTTTCGCGCTCGCGACGCACCGGCCAGCGCTTCGACGCGTTCTCCCGGTTGGTCTCACAGCGGCTGCGGTAGAGGGATCGGTCCTGTTCCATGCGTGCCGAGATGAAGGCAAATGCCATTTGTGCCGCGGGCGGCAGGTTCCCGGAGGTATCCCGCCCGTCGTAGTAATCAAAGAGAGACATCAGCAGTTTGCCGCGCTCGTCGTCCGAGAGCAGCGCGAGAGATGCGCGGTAGGTGGGATACATGGAGAAGCCCCTTACATCCTTTGTATAAGACATAGGGTATCTCTCATCTCCTTCTGCAGTTCCGTGAGCCGCTCTGCACCGGTCGCAATTTCGCCGAGCGTCGTCCGTGCGCTCTCCACCAGCGCGTCGAACGCCTCGGCAGTCGCCTCGTCGCGCCGATACGTCCGCAGGAGGTCCCGCGCGACCTCCAACGCTGCGTACCGCTCCCGTGCGGTGGCGATAGACTTGGAAAGTGCCGTCAGGTCAGTGCGGATATCAATGGGGTCTCTCCAAGGAATCGGTTCGCCCCTGTCATTTACAATGGTGTGTAACATGATTCGTTCCTTTCTCGTTGTGTTTGAATCGCCGTCACGGGACGGCGCGGCGGCGCGTCGGAGAAGTGCCAACGGGGGCAACGCGCCCGTCCGGAGGGATGCTCGCCGGGGGCGGGGCGAGGGCTCGGACATCCAAGCAAACAGGGAGTCATCTGCACTTGGTAATGTTATGGTAGCACGCCGGAAGTCACCCTGTCAAGTGACGGAAATGTCGGAAAATGAAGAAAAATGTTGAAAAATCTGCGGGAATGCGTTATACTGATGTAAAATGTAACGCGAAAGGTGACAAGTCATGGCGTTCGGAGAGATTTTGCGACAAAAAAGGCGCGCGGCACACCTGACGATGGAGGCGCTCGCCGCCGCCGTCGGCACGACGAGGCAGACCATTTACCGCTACGAGAGCGGTATCATACAGACTCCGCCCTACGATAAGGTGGAGGCGCTCGCGGCGGCGCTCCTGTGTCCGCCGGCGGAACTGCTCGGCTGGGGAGAGGAGCCCGCTCTCCCCGAGACGCTCGGGCAGGCAAGTGCGGCGCTCATCGACGAGGGGGCGGATCTCACCGTGACCGCGATGGACGACGCCATGTCCGGAGACAGGATCCTCGAGCGGGACACTGTTTATGTACGGCGAGGGGCTGACGGTGGCGAGGGCGGCATCTATGCCGTGCAGATTGACGGCGTGACGGTACTGCGTCGCATGACGGTCAGTGCCGCGGGTGATTCCGTTGTCCTTTGGGCATCCAATCCGGCGTTCCCGCCGATGGTCTTCGCGGGAGAAGAGCGCCGCCGGCTTGAAATCCTCGGGCGGGCATTCCTTTTGCAGACGGCGCTGTGACGCGGGGGAAAACGATAAAGGTAAAAAAGAAAAACAGTAAAAAGAAAATGCCCCGCGGCGCAGGATCGGCGCGCGATGGCAGGGCGTGTATCG
>SFZB01000010.1 GCA_004558975.1 bacterium | reverse complement strand
CGCCCGTCGCCCGCGTTTCCCGCGAATTTTCAGAGCGCGGCTCCGCAATTTTCTTATTTTCCTCTCAAGATGATGTAGGGGCGACCACCCGTCGCCCGCCCCCGGCGCCCCCTGCCCCGTTGACAACCTCGCGGGCGCGTGATATAATCACAATTTGTAACTGAACCGTCAGGTTCTAATCGTAAATTTACACGCGGGCGCGTCGCGCCCCGAAAGGAATCCGTTATGAAGTGGACGTCACTCAACGATCTGCGCGAAAAATACCTCTCTTTCTTTGAGAGCAAGGGACACCTGCGCCTGCCGAGTTTCTCGCTCGTGCCGCAGGGGGACAAGTCTCTCCTGCTCATCAACTCCGGCATGGCGCCGATGAAGAAATTCTTCACGGGCGAGGTCACACCGCCGCGCCGCCGCGTCACCACCTGCCAGAAGTGCATTCGTACCCCCGACCTCGAGCGCGTGGGGCACACCGCACGTCACGGCTCTTTCTTCGAAATGCTGGGGAACTTCTCCTTCGGCGACTATTTCAAGAACGAGGCGATTCCGTGGGCATGGGAGTTCCTGACGAGCGAGGACTGGCTCGCAATCCCGCCGGAAAAGCTCTGGCCGTCCGTCTATGAGGGCGACGACGAGGCATTTCGCCTGTGGAACGAGGTCATCGGTATCCCCGCCGAGCGCATCACCCGCCTCGGGAAAGAGGATAACTTCTGGGAGCACGGCACCGGCCCCTGCGGCCCCTGCTCCGAGATCTACTTTGACCGCGGCGAGAAATACGGGTGCGGGAAACCCACCTGCCGCCCGGGCTGTGACTGCGACCGCTTCATGGAGATCTGGAACAACGTGTTCTCCCAGTTCAACAGCGACGGCAACGGTCACTATACCGAACTGAAACAGAAGAACATCGACACCGGCATGGGGCTTGAGCGTCTCGCCTGCGTCATGCAGGGCGTGGACAATATGTTCGAGGTCGACTCGATTCGTAAAATTCTCGACACCGTCTGCGACATCGCGGGCGTGACCTACGGCAAGAACCAGAAAAACGACATCTCCATTCGTGTCATCACCGACCATATCCGCAGTGCCATGTTCATGATTTCCGACGGCGTGATTCCGTCGAACGAGGGTCGCGGGTATGTGCTGCGCCGCATTATCCGCCGCGCCTGCCGCCACGGGAAGCTCCTCGGCATCAACCACCCGTTCCTCACCGACGTCTGCCGCGTCGCGATCGGCGAGTCCGACCGCGCGTACCCGGAGCTCGATGAGAAGCGCGACTATATCCTGAAAGTCCTCGCCCTCGAGGAAGAGCGTTTCGACGCCACGATCGACGCCGGGCTCTCGATGCTCGCGGCACTCGTGAACGCCGCCCGCAAGCAGGGCGCGAAGATGCTCGCCGGGGCAGACGTGTTCAAACTCTACGATACCTACGGCTTCCCGCTCGACCTCTCGCGCGAAATGGCGGAAGAGGGCGGCCTCGAGGTCGATGAGAACGACTTCAAAGCACGCATGGAAGAACAGCGCGTGCGCGCACGTGCCGCGCGCGGGAATATCAGCGGTTGGGCAGACAACGAAAAGACGGCGCTCTCCCACCTCCAAAAGACCGAGTTCGTCGGCTACGACACGCTCACGACCGACGCGAAAGTCCTCGCCATTCTCGGTGAGGGCGGCGCCATGGACGCGGCGACCGAGGGCGACGTGACGGTCGTCTTTGACAAGACCCCCTTCTACGGGGAAGCCGGCGGACAGGTCGGCGATACCGGTACCGTCACCGACGGGGCGGCGCAGTTCGCCGTCGTCGATACCCAGAAGACCGACGGTGTGTATCTGCACATCGTGCATCTGACGGACGGCACCCTCAAAGTCGGCGACACCGTGACGCTCGCGGTCGACGCCGAGCGCCGCGCCGCCATTCGCCGCAACCATTCCGCGTGCCACCTCCTGCAGGCGGCGCTCCGCCGCGTACTCGGCACCCATGTCGAGCAGGCGGGGTCGTATGTCGATGCCGAGCGGGTGCGCTTCGACTTCACGCACTTTGCGCCCATGACCCCGGACGAGATCGCCGAGGTCGAGAAACTGGTCAATGAGGAAATCCTCGCCGCCGAACCTGTGAAAACGCAGGTCATGGACATCGAGGAAGCGCGCAAAACGGGCGCCATGATGCTCTTCGACGACAAGTACGGTAAGACCGTCCGGGTCGTCTCCATGGGTGACTTCTCCCGCGAATTCTGCGGCGGTACGCACGTCGCCTCGACCGGGAACATCGGACTCTTCCGCATTCTCTCCGAGACGTCCGTCGCCGCCGGCGTCCGCCGTATCGAGGGCGTGACCGGGTACGGCGTACTTTCGCTCCTCGCCGAGCGCGAGGCGCTGCTCACCGAGGGCGCCAAGCTCCTGCACGCGAACAGCCTGCGCGACTTCGCGCACCGCGCCGCCGTGCTGGCGGAAGAAGTCAAGGGAGCAAAGCGCGAGGTCGAACGGCTGAACGCGGAACTCTCCTCCACCCGTCTCGGCGCCTTCATCGGACAGGCGCAGGAGGTCGGTCCCTTCAAAGTGCTGACCGCACACCTCAAGGTGCGCCCCGATGTCGCGCGCGCGATGTGCGACGAGATCAAGGCGTCTCACCCCGAGATGGTCGCCGTCCTCGCCATCGAGTCGGACGGGAAACTCAACTTCGTCGCCTGCTGCGGCGCCGATGCCGTCAAGGCAGGTGCCCACGCCGGGAACATTCTGAAAGCCGTCTCTGCCGTCACGGGCGGTAAGGGCGGCGGGCGTCCCGACTCCGCCATGTCCGGCGGTGTGGACGTCTCGAAGATTCCCGAGGCGCTCGCTCTCGTCAAGACCCTGCTCGAAGCGCTGTAAAGCACCACCGGGGGCGGGTGTTCCCGCTCCGCCGCTCCGCCCTCTGCCCCCTCTGCCCCCCGTAAAAGGGAGCAAGCCTTATGAGCGGCGACGCAGCGTAACCCGCCCGTCACGACTGCATTTCCCCGAAAAAGGGGGAGCCTCACGGACGGTTCCCGTAAAATGATATCGTTACAACGGCGTTGCGCCCGGTTTTTCGGGCGCAACGCCGTTTCTTTCTGCGGCGCGACGGACAGTTTTACTGGACTGGTGGGTCTGCACTTGGGCAGGTTGTGCTCGGATACATCATTTTTTGTAGGGGCGACCACAGGTCGCCCGCAAATACGGCTCCGCTTTGACGATTGCTGTCGCGGAGGAAACGGAAAACGGGCGACCGGTGGTCGCCCCTACACCCGTGGAGCGCAAGCGCTCGGCACCGCCGCGCCGTCCGGAACAGGCGGGCGGGCGCCCCGCCCCCGCGGAAAAAATGTGTCCCGCCGCCCCGAAAGGTCGGGCGCGCTCTTGACATTTGCGCGCGATATTTATATAATAATTCAGTTAAACCTTATTCCGGGCGGCGCACCTCCGTCCGACATCGCCTCAAAGGAGGACACCATGAGCGAAGTTTACGAGAAAGTACCGACCGCCATGCAGCGGGTGGAACGGGAAAAGACCGTGCTGGATTTCTGGCGGCGGGAACACATCTTCGAGAAGAGCATCGAGGATCGCCGCGGGCACCCGACTTACACCTTCTACGACGGACCCCCGACGGCAAACGGTAAGCCGCACATCGGGCACGTCCTGACCCGTGTCATCAAGGATATGATTCCGCGCTACCGCACCATGAAAGGCTATATGGTGCCGCGAAAAGCGGGCTGGGATACGCACGGGCTGCCGGTCGAGATCGAGGTCGAGAAAAAGCTCGGGCTCGACGGGAAAGAGCAGATCGAGCGCTACGGGCTCGAGCCCTTTATCCGCGAATGCAAAGAGAGCGTCTGGAAGTACAAGGGCATGTGGGAAGACTTCTCCGGCACCGTCGGTTTCTGGGCGGACATGGAGCATCCTTACGTCACCTATGACAACAACTATATCGAGTCCGAGTGGTGGGCGCTGAAAGAAATCTGGAACCGCGGGCTCCTGTACCGCGGCTATAAGATCGTCCCCTACTGCCCGCGCTGCGGGACGCCGCTCTCGGCGCAGGAAGTCGCGCAGGGGTATAAGACGGTGAAGGAACGCTCTGCCGTCGTGCGCTTCAAGGTAAAGGGCGCGGACGAGTATATCCTCGCCTGGACGACGACGCCGTGGACACTTCCCTCCAACGTCGCGCTCTGCGTCCACCCCGACGTGACCTATGTGAAGATTAGGTCCAATAAAGACGGTCTTGTCTACACCCTCGCCGAAGCGCTTGCGGACAAGTGGTTCCCCGACGGGTACGAGACGATCGCCACCTATACGGGCAAGGAGCTCGAGGGGCTCGAATACGAACCTCTCTACCCGCTCGATGGCGTGCGTGAAAAGTGCCACTATGTCGTCGCGGACGGCTATGTCACGACCGAGGACGGCACGGGCGTCGTTCATATTGCGCCCGCATTCGGTGCCGACGACTACCGTGTCGGCGTCGCCTACGGTCTGCCGATCGTGCAGCGTGTGGACGCCGCCGGGCACATGACGCAGGACACGCCGTTCGCCGGGCTCTTCGTCAAGGCGGCGGACCCCGAGGTGCTGAAAGACCTCGACGCGCGCGGGCTTCTCTTTGACGCGCCGAAGTTCGAGCATGAATACCCGCACTGCTGGCGTTGCGACACGCCCCTGATTTACTACGCGCGCGATTCCTGGTTCATCAAGATGACCGCCGTGCGCGACGACCTGATCCGTAACAACGACACCGTCAACTGGATCCCCGAGTCGATCGGCAAGGGGCGTTTCGGCGACTGGCTCCGCAACGTGCAGGACTGGGGCATCTCCCGGAACCGCTACTGGGGCACCCCGCTCAACATCTGGGAATGCCCGTGCGGGGAGAGGCATTGTGTCGGCTCGATTGCCGAACTGAAATCCATGTCGAAGAACTGCCCCGAGAATATCGAGCTCCACCGTCCCTATATCGACGCCGTGACGCTGACCTGCCCGAAGTGCGGCGGGGAAATGAAGCGCGTCACCGAGGTGATCGACTGCTGGTTCGACTCCGGCTCCATGCCGTTCGCCCAGCATCATTACCCGTTCGAGAACAAGGATCTGTTCGAGGCGCAGTTCCCGGCAGACTTCATCTCCGAGGCGGTCGATCAGACGCGCGGCTGGTTCTACTCGCTCATGGCAATCTCCACCCTGCTCTTCAACCGTGCGCCGTTTAAGAACGTCATCGTCCTCGGTCACGTGCAGGACAAGAACGGGCAGAAGATGTCCAAGTCGAAGGGCAACGCCGTTGACCCGTTCGAGGCGCTCGGCAAGTACGGCGCCGACGCGATTCGCTGGTACTTCTACTCCAACTCCGCCCCGTGGCTCCCCAACCGTTTCTACGAGGATGCGGTCGTGGAGGGGCTCCGCGGGTTTATGGGCACGATCTGGAACACCTACTACTTCTACGTGCTGTACGCGAACATCGACGGCTTCAATCCCTACGACTACAAACTCGACGTCTCAACCCTCTCGGTCATGGACAAGTGGCTGCTCTCGAAGCTGAACACGCTGGTGCGGACGGTGGACGAGCATCTCGGCGCGTACCGTATCCCCGAGGCGGCAAAAGCGATGGAGAACTTCATCGACGAGTTGTCGAACTGGTATGTCCGCCGCTCGCGCGAGCGTTTCTGGGTCAGCGGAATGCCCGAGGATAAGATCAACGCTTACCTGACGCTCTACACGGCGCTTGTCACCTTTGCGAAAGTGGCGGCACCGATGCTGCCGTTCCTCTCCGAGGAGATCTATCAGAATCTCGTTGCGCGGCTCGACAAGACCGCGCCCGAGTCCGTCCACCTCTGCGACTTCCCCACCGCCGACGCGTCGCTCATCGACCCGGCACTTGAGGAGCGCATGGAAGAGGTACTGACCGCGGTCGTCCTCGGGCGGAGCGCCCGCGCGGCGGCGAATATCAAGACGCGTCAGCCGCTTGCCGCGATGTATATCCGTGCGGACTTCCGTCTCGACACCTTCTTCACCGATATTATCAAAGAAGAACTGAACGTCAAGGAAGTTTCGTTCGTGGATTCCACGCGCGCGTTCACAACCTACACGTTCAAACCGCAACTTAAAACGGTAGGGCCGAAGTACGGCAAACACCTGAACTTCATCCGTGAGGCGCTCGCCGCCGCGGACGGCAACGCCGCCATGGACGAACTCGATGCGACCGGCGTGCTGGTTCTGCATGACGGAGAGGACGAGATCCGTCTGACCAAAGACGATCTGCTCATCTCGACCGCCAAGACGGACGGGTACCTCTCCGTCGAGGACAAGGGCGTGACGGTGGTGCTGAAAACTGCGCTGACCCCCGAACTGATCGAGGAGGGCAACGTCCGCGAGGTCGTCTCCAAGGTGCAGACCATGCGGAAAGAGGCAGGGTTCGAGGTCACCGACCATATCCGCCTCGCCGCCGTCGGCAACGCCGATCTGGAAGCGCTCATCGCGCGCAACCGCGACGCCATCTGCGCCGATACGCTCGCCGACGAGTACCTGCCCGGTGAGACCCTCGAAAACGCGAAAGAGTGGAACATCAACGGCATGGTCGCCACCCTCTCCGTCGAGCGGAAGTAACGGAAACGAATTTGAATCCTTTTGCGGGGAAAAAACTTTTTAAGGAAAAGTTTTTTCCCCGCACCCCTTTTTCAAAACCTTTTTAGAAATCTTTTATGGCTAGCGCAAGTGTTCATCTCCTTGCTGTGTGAAAAAGAGTTTATCTTTCGTAACACCTTGCAAAGACCTTGCTGTCCCGATTTGTAGGTGCGACCATAGGTCGCACCTACGGAGTTCATACCCCGTCAAGCCAAACAATCTGCCGAACCCTCGCACAATCAAAATCCTGCCAAGCAAAAATAAATAAGAAAAGCGCCCCGCGGTGGATACCACCGCGGGGCGTTCTTGTTTTGATTGATTTTGGTTCGTTTTTGCTTGTTTGGTTTATTTTGTTTTTGTTTGTTTTTGTTTCGGATTACTTATTGAAGAGGTCTTTGAGCTTCTTGCGGAAACCGGTGCGCTTCGCCTCGTTCTTCTCCCCGCCGAGTGCGGCGAACTTCTTCAGCAGGTCTTTCTGCTCCTGCGTCAGCTGGCGCGGGACTTCGACGCTCACGGTAAAGACGAGGTTGCCCCGCTTGCCGTTATAGACGTCCGGCATCCCCTCGCCGCGAATGGTGAAGGACGCGCCGGGCTGGGTGCCCTCGGGGATCGTGTACTTCTTCGTCGAGCCGGTCGGGGTCGGAACCTCGACCTCGGCGCCGAGCGCCGCCTCCGTGAAGGAAATCGGAATCTCGCAGTAAACGGTCGTGCCCTCACGCTCGAAAATCGGGTGCGGACGGACGTTCACGCGGATAATGAGATCCCCGTTCGGGCCGCCGTTGCGTCCCACGTCCCCCTGCCCGCGCAGGGAAATGCGCTGTCCGTTGTCGATCCCCGCGGGGATCGAGACGGAGAGTTTCTTCGTCAGGCGCACATAGCCCTTGCCGTTACAGTTCCGGCACGGGGTCTTGACGACCTTACCGGTGCCGCGGCAGTTCTGACAGGTGGTCTGCGTCTGCATAATGCCCATCATCGTGCGCTGCTGTACCGTGACGCGCCCGGTGCC
Organism: bacterium; assembly: GCA_004558975.1. Taxonomy (GTDB): domain Bacteria; phylum Bacillota; class Clostridia; order Oscillospirales; family CAG-272; genus UBA1740. Next base: position 15,102 of record SFZB01000010.1, on the reverse strand, counting down.
GTGGCAGACCGAGCAGGTCTCCGCCGTTGTGCCGGCGGCTGCCCCGGAGCCTTTACACTCGCTGCACGCCTCGATACGGTTATAGGAAATGTCCTTTTTACAGCCTGTGACAGCTTCCTCAAACGAGATGATGACGCTCTGTTCGATGTCGTCACCCGGGATCGCGGCATTCTGCCGCCGCCCGCCGGAGGAGAATCCGCCGCTGCCCCCGCCGAAGAACGACGAGAAGATGTCGCCGAAGTCGAAACCGCCGAAACCGCCGTCAAATCCGGCGCCGCCGGCGCCTGCCCCCATGGAGGGGTCAAAGGCGGCATGACCGAACTGGTCGTATTTCTGCCGTTTCTCCGGGTCGGACAAAACGCCGTACGCCTCGTTGATCTCCTTGAACTTCTGCTCGGCTTCTTTATCGCCGGGGTTCATGTCCGGGTGATACTTCTTCGCGAGGGTGCGGTACGCTTTTTTCAGCGTTGCCTCGTCCGCCGTCTTATCGACGCCCAGTACCTCATAGTAGTCGCGTTTGCTTTCTTGTGCCATCGTCGTGTTCCTTTGCGGAAAATTTCAGATTTCTCCCGGGGAGTCTCCCCGGGAGAAATGAAGTCGGATTACTTGTTATCGCCGGTCTTGTCTTCGAAGTCGGTGCCGTAAATCGTGCCGTCACCGCCGGGCGCACCTGCGCCCGCACCTGCACCTGCGTCACCCGCACCGGCAGCACCGGAGGCGGCGTAGAGCTTCTCGGCGAGCGGATAGAAGGCTTTTTCGAGCGCTTCGCTGTCCGCCTTGATGGCGTCGACGTCGGAGCCTTTCAAGGTCTCTTTCAGGTGGTCGATGGCTTCGTTCACAGGTGCCTTATCGGCTTCGGTGAACTTGTCGCCTGCGTCCGTGAGGGACTTCTCGATCTGGAAGATGAGCGCCTCGGCGTGGTTCTTCGCCTCGACTGCCTCCTTGGCTTTCTTATCCTCGGCGGCGTGCATTTCGGCTTCCTTCACCGCGCGGTCGATGTCCTCCTTGCTCATGTTCGAGGACGAGGTAATGGTGATGTGCTGTTCTTTACCGGTGCCCTTATCGGTTGCCGTGACGTTGACGATACCGTTCGCGTCGATATCGAAGGTAACTTCGATCTGCGGCACGCCACGCGGAGCGGGTGCGATACCGTCGAGCTGGAATCTGCCGAGGGTGGTGTTGCCCGCCGCCATATCACGTTCGCCCTGCAGGACGTGGATCTCGACGGAGGTCTGCCCGTCTGCCGCGGTCGAATAGATCTGGCTCTTCTTCACCGGAATCGTGGTGTTACGGTCGATGATACGGTTGAACACGCCGCCCAGCGTCTCGATACCGAGGGACAGAGGCGTGACATCGAGCAGGAGCAGATCCTTGACTTCGCCGCCGAGGACGCCTGCCTGAATGGCGGCACCGATCGCGACGCACTCATCGGGGTTGATGCCCTTGAAGGGCTCTTTGCCGAGGTACTTCTTGACGGCTTCCTGCACCGCCGGGATTCTGGACGAACCGCCGACCATGAGGACTTTCGCGATCTCGCCGACCGAGATACCCGCGTCTGCGAGCGCCTGTTTCGTCGGACCCATCGTGGCTTCCACGAGGTCGTGGGTCAGTTCATCGAATTTCGCACGGGTGAGCGTGGCTTCGAGGTGCTTCGGGCCGGTCGCGTCCGCCGTGATGAACGGCAGGGAGATCGCCGAGGACATGGTGCCGGACAGCTCGATCTTCGCCTTTTCGGCAGCCTCTTTCAGTCTCTGGAGCGCCATCTTGTCTTTGCGCAGGTCGATGCCGCCGTTTTCGGAGGCAAAGCCGTCCGCCAGCCAGTTGATGATTCTCTCGTCGAAGTCGTCGCCGCCGAGGTGGTTGTTACCGTTGGTGGCGAGCACTTCAAACACGCCGTCGGAAATTTCGAGGATAGAGACATCGAACGTACCGCCGCCGAGGTCGAAGACCATGATCTTCTGCGCTGTGTCTTTGTCCATACCGTAGGCGAGTGCCGCCGCGGTCGGCTCGTTGATGATACGCAGGACTTCGAGACCCGCGATCTTACCGGCGTCCTTGGTCGCCTGCCGCTGTGCGTCCGTGAAGTACGCAGGGACGGTGATGACCGCCTGGGTCACGGGCGAGCCGAGGTAGGCTTCCGCGTCGGATTTCAGTTTCTGCAGGATCATCGCGGAGATTTCCTGCGGGCTGTACTGTTTACCGCCCATGGTGACTTTCTTGTCGCTACCCATCATACGTTTGATGGAAACAATGGTGTTCTCCGGGTTGGAGACGGCCTGCCGCTTTGCGACCTGCCCGACGAGACGTTCGCCGGTCTTGGAGACAGCGACGACGGAAGGCGTGGTGCGTGCCCCTTCGGGGTTCGGAATGACGATCGGCTCGCCGCCCTCATAGACAGCGACGCAAGAGTTGGTCGTACCAAGATCAATACCAATGATTTTTCCCATAATGAAGTTCCTCCTGTGAGTAGGATATATTTTAATTTTTTAGATGAACGAGTTTGTCTGGCGTCACCGCCCGTGAGCGGTCACGCGGTGCCGGGTTCTGTGTCCGATTTTTCTCGGGACGCGCCCGGCGGGGTTTCGCAGACGATTCAGTTCGCCACTTTGACCATCGCGAAGCGAATGACCTTATCCCCGAGGCGGTATCCCTTCTGGAACACCTCCGCGACGACATTCTCGCCGAGGCTTTCGTCCTCGACGTGCATCACGGCGTTGTGCAGATTCGGGTCGAACGCGTCGCCCGCCGCACCGAACGCGGTGAGCCCGAGCTTCCCGAACGTGTCGGTGAGCGAGGTCATCGTCATCGCGAGCCCGGCGGCGATTTTCTCGGCGTCTCCGCTCGCGGCGGCGGCACGTTCCAGATTGTCGGCGATGGGGAGCAGCCCCTTCACCGTCTCGGCGACGGCATCGCTCCACACGCTCTCTTTCTCTTTCGCCGTGCGGCGGCGGAAGTTATCGTACTCCGCGAGCATCCGGAGGTAGGTGTCTTTCGCTTCCTTCAGTTCCGTCTGCAGGCGTTCGAGCTCTTTTGCGAGGAGTGCCTCCGGTGCGGTATCGGCGGCGGCTTCGTCGCCCGGTTGCGCCGTTTTCTCCGGCTCCTCCCCGACGGGAGTCTCTTTCTCTTGTTCGTTCAGTTTCTTTTCGTCCATGGTGTCTCCTTATGACGGATTCTTTCCGCCGGGGTCGCCAAGCAGGTTGTCGATCCCGAGGGCAAGATGATTGATAACGGAAATGACTTTGCCGTAGTCCATGCGGCGGGGGCCGATGACGCCGATCGCACCGAGGACTCTGTCGCCCGAGCGAATGGTGCGCCACACGATGGAGGAGCCCTCCATGCCGCTCATCGCGGTCTCGTGACCGATGCGGACATGAATGTCGTCGCTCGTATCGTCCGAGATGACGTCGAGCAGGTCGTCTTTCTGCTCGAAGAGGTGCAGGAGCGACCGAACCTCGCCGAGGTCGGAATAATCGGGAATGCCGAGCAGGCGGTTGGCGCCCTCGACCCGAAGGTCGCCGGCGTGGTATTCCTGCATCGTCTCATAGATGAGTTTGATGAGCGGATTGACGACCGGGGCGGCAACGCCCATCGCGTCCTCGATCGAGAGGATCACGGGGAGCGCAATCTCGTCCGACGTGTGCCCCGCGATGTCGCGGTTCAGCAGGTCGGTGAGGGTCGTGAGCTCCTCCCGCGTCAGCGGGAACGCCGTGCGGATACGCTTGGTCTTGACTGTCCCGCCCGGGAACAGCATCACGAGGGCGAAGGTCGAGGAGTCAATATACATGGTCTCGAACTGCGTCACCGTGGCGCCGGCGGCTTTCGGCTTTGCCGCGATGGACGGGTAGTTGGTGAACATACTCGCCATACGCGATGCCTCGGCGAGAATCTGATCGAGTTCGTTCAGTTTCTTCGTCAGCCCGAGGCTCATCTCGCGGATCTCCTGCCGCGTCATCTGGTAGCGGTCAAGCAACTGGTTGACGTAGAACCGGTAGCCCGCTTCGGTCGGGACGCTCCCGGCGGAGGTGTGCGGCTGTTCGAGGTAACCGAGCGACTTGAGTTCCGCCATCTCGTTGCGGATGGTCGCCGAGGAGCAGGAGAGTTGATCCTGCGTCGCGAGGTACTTGGAGCCGACCGGCTCGCCATAGGCGATGTGCGCCTCCACAATGGCTTTCAGAATCTGCTTTTTTCTGTCCGACAGATCATGATCTACCATGGTGTACCTCCTTTTTGATTTTAGCACTCAAAATGTCCGAGTGCTAATCTTTGCCCTTAATATAGCGCTGCGGTGCCGTTTTGTCAAGGGATGCAGGCAGAAAAATTGTTACCAAATTGTAAATTCATTCCGAGAGTGCTAACACAGGTCCGGGGGGCGACCCGGGTGACAATCCTTTACGGGGCGCTTTTTGAGGAAGTCCCCTCGGTTTTCCCGCAAAAACCTTATATAGTCCCTCTAAAACCTTTGAAGGCGTGATGATCGCGCGCGGGCGATCTCTATACCGTGCGAAAACAGCTCCTCTTCTCCACAGGGGTGACCGGTGCCGTCCGTCCTATCCAAAACCAAGCAGTGCCGCACCACGTCTGTTTCGTCGTGCCCTGTAGGGGCACCACCCGTCGCCCGCCTTGCCCAAAAACATCCGAGCGGCTCCACATCAGACCTTGATTCGCCCCCTTTTCGTCCTGTAGGGGCGACCATCGGTCGCCCGCTTTTTAAGCAAAAGGACAACGAACGGCAAAACCAAAATCTCTTTAGCGGAACGCGGGCGACCGACAGCCGCCCCTACAAAAATCGCCGTCGCAACATCGTTTCTCCGCCCGTGCCAAACCGTCGCCGCAACTATAAACACCGCGCCGCGGCGCCTTTTACGCGCGCGGGCGCGCGATGCACGCATTTATAAGGTAGATTTTGTCGAATCTTCGTCGCAAAAGACACAATGCAAACAATACGTTACGTCGTGTTTTGCGTTTTCGGTGTGCCGTCGGTGCACTCTCTCGACAAGGCGGAGCCGTAAAAGCGGCTCCGCGTGGGGCGAAAATGGCAAAAAGCGGAGAGAAATTGCGTCTCGTCCTTGACAGAGAACGTTTCGTAGATTATAATATTGTTAGATTGTCCCCACATGTGTGCGATGATACACGGTGGCGGGCACATTAGGAAGCAAGTCCGCCGAATGGACGATGCACAGTTTGCCTCGCGGGATGACCCGCTTTTCTGATAAACCACCCCGCCCGTAGCGGGGATATTGTCAAAATAGGCTCTCCGAGCCGGGATATGTGTACTACCATTGCGGCGGTTTCCTGATACAAACTGTAAAGGAGGAACCCGTTTTATGCAATGGTATTTTGTTTTGCTCATCGCGATCGGGGCGGCTCTTGTCGGGCTGGGGCTCGGGTACCTGTGGCGGCGTAAGATTTCCGAAGCGAAAATCGGCTCTGCCGAGGCGCAGGCGATGCAGATCGTCAACGAGGCGATGAAGGCGGCGGAGACGCGCAAGAAAGAGGCGCTGCTCGAAGCCAAAGAAGAAATTATCCGTCAGAAAAACGAGGCGGAGGCAGAGCTCAAGGATCGCCGCCGCGAAGTCACGCACCAGGAACACCGCCTGGCGCAGAAAGAGGAAGCGATCGACCGTAAGGTCGAGGCGCTCGAAAAGAAAGAGGCGACCCTCGCCGAGAAGATTGCGGCGGCAGACGCCCGTCGTCAGGAACTCGAGGCGAAACTCGAAGAACAGACAGCGATACTGGAACGTATCGCCGGCATGAGCGCGGAAGAGGCGAAGAACGAACTCCTCGCCCGCAAGACCTCGGAAATCGAGCACGAGACCGCGAAGAAGCTCTCCGAATTTGAGGAGCAGTTCAAAGAGGACGCGGACGAAAAGGCGAAAGAGATCCTTTCCCTTGCCATTCAGCGTTGCGCCGCCGACCATGTGAGCGAGTCCGCCATCTCCGTGGTCGCGCTCCCGAGCGAGGACATGAAGGGACGCATCATCGGGCGTGAGGGACGCAACATCCGCACGATCGAGACGCTGACCGGGGTGGAACTCATCATCGACGACACGCCCGAGGTCATTACGATCTCCGGCTTCGACCCCGTCCGCCGTGAAATCGCGCGGCTTGCCCTCGAGAAACTGATTGCCGACGGCCGTATCCACCCGACCCGCATCGAGGAGATGGTGGACAAGGCACGGCGCGAGGTAGAGACCTCGATGAAGCAGGCGGGCGAAAAAGCAGTCTTTGAAACAGGCGTCCACGGGCTCAACCCCGAGCTGGTTCGTCTGCTCGGCAGACTCAAGTACCGCACGAGTTATGGGCAGAACGTCCTGCGCCACTCGGTGGAGGTATCGCTCCTTGCCGGGGCGCTCGCCGACGAAATGGGGCTGGACAGCACGATGGCGAAGCGCGCGGGGCTCCTGCACGATATCGGTAAGGCGATGACCGCCGAGATCGAAGGCTCGCACGTCGGCATCGGTGTCGATATCGCGAAACGCTATCGCGAGAGCAAAGAGATTATCAATGCGATCGAGGCACACCACGGCGACGTGGAGGCGCAGACGCCGATTGCCTATCTGGTACAGGCGGCGGACGCCATTTCCGCGGCTCGTCCCGGTGCGCGGCGCGAAAACGTCGAAAACTACATCAAGCGGCTCCAGCGGCTCGAAGAGATTGCCGGCGACTTCAAGGGCGTCGAGACCTGCTACGCCATTCAGGCGGGACGCGAGGTGCGCGTCATGGTCAAACCGGACGAGGTCACGGACGACCAGATGGTCATCATGGCACACGATATCGCCAAAAAGATCGAGGAAGATCTGCAATATCCCGGTCAGATCAAAGTACACGTCATCCGGGAGAAGCGCGTCGCGGATTACGCGAAATAACATCGTCGGGAGGCGGGGGGTACACTCCGCCTCTCTTTTTATCGGTGCACGAGGCGGCTCCCCTGCCGCCCTTCCCCGCGCGACGTCCGCGCCCGTCCTCTGCCCCCCGTTTTTCACTCCGACCCGCCTTTCCCCTCGCACCCGCCTTTCCCCTCGCACCCGCCTTTCCCCTCGCACCCGTCTTTCCCCTCGCACCCGCCTTTCCCTCCGCACCCGCCTTTCCCCTCGCACCCGCCTTTCCCTCCGCACCTACTTTCCCCCGGTGCCCCGGCACCGAACGAACCACTTAAGAAAAAGGAGTTTCCCGTATGCGTATTCTGGCACTCGGAGATATCATTGCCCCTGCCGCGGTGGATTTTCTCGCGTCGCATCTGTGGGCGTACCGCCGCCGCGAGCAGATTGACATGGTGGTCGCCAACGGTGAGAACGCGTCGTTCCTCTCCGGCATCGGCGCGAAGGACGCGGAGAAATTACTCCTCGGCGGGGTGGACGTCCTGACGGGCGGCAACCATTCGCTCCAGAGCAAGAGCGTGTTTTCTCTGCACGAAGAGGAAGAGCGCGTTCTGCGCCCGATTAACTATCCGGCGGACGTGCCGGGGCGTGGCTACACGATTGTTGACGCCGGGGGCGTGCGCGTTCTGGTGATGAACGCCATGGGCACGGCGCTGATCGAGCCCGTACTCGACAATCCGATCCCCTATATCCGACGCGCGCTCGCGCGTGAGGCGGGCGCGTATGACGTGGCGCTGCTCGACCTGCACGCCGAGGCGACGGGTGAGAAGCTTGCGGTCGCGCACATTTTCGACGGCAGCTTCTCCGCCGTGTTCGGCACGCACACCCATGTGCCGACCGCCGACACGCAGATTCTGCCCAAAGGGACGGGGTATGTCACCGACCTCGGCGCGACAGCGCCCACCGGCGGCATTCTCGGCGTTAAGACGGAGGTCATCTGCACCCGCGCCGAGCAGAAACTCGCCGCCTCCTATCAGGTCGCGCAAGGACCCGTGCGCGCCGAAGGCGTCCTCTTCGACATCGACCCGGAGCAGAACCGCTGTACCGCCCTCCGCCGCGTCGCCCTCACCGAGGCGTGACGAGGAACGGAACTGTATTTTTTGCGGGAGAGTGGAAAGAGGGTGCGGGAGAGAACTTTTTGGAAAAAGTTCTCTCCCGCAAAAAACAAATACAGTTCCGCCCCCGTTACTTCCGTTTCTTACCGCGGGTCACGCGGCGCACGGCGGAGCGGGCGGCGAGGTACGCGAAGCGACAGGGGTTCTTGACCCAGAACCACACATACGCGCGATAGCGCGCGGAGTCGACGGGGACAAACTCCGTCCCGTGATAGTACCCGTCGAAACGGGCGAGCACCTGCTCCTCCGGCACGGGCAGATCGCGGTGCAGACGGTTGTCCCCCCGGGTGAGGTACCCGCCCTCCGGGAGCGGCAACACCCGCACGACGCGGTGCAGCACATAGTGCCCGTCCTCGCGCTTCACCAGAATGACGTCGCCCCTCACGGCGCGCGCCCCCGGCGCAAACGGCTTCAGGACGATGGTCTGCCGACGGTGGTGGAGCAGGGGCTCCATGCTGTCGCCCGTCGTTGTGCCGTAATACACGCCCTGCTCGGCGAGTTCCTCTTCAATGGTACGCACGCGCTCGGGGAGCGTCCCGTCCGTGCCGCCGTTTTGGGACGCCTGCCCGCCGCCCGGCACTTCCATCTCCGCGCCCACGGGCGCACCCGCCGCATCGGCGCTGTCAAACAGATCCGTCATTCTTCCAGCAAACGCGCCCGGCGCAGTTTCTCCAGCATCTCGCCGACGTCCCGCCGCGCGGTCTCCTCGTCGACCCCGTCATAGTGCTCGAGCACCGACGCCACGAGCGCGTCCTCGGTCGTCTCCTCCGTCATCTCGCGGAACAGGAACGCCGCCACCGGCGACAGACGGATCATGCCGTTCAGCACCGTAGAAGCCTTCCCCGTCGCGACGGCGATCGTGCCGTCCGGCGTGTCGTGAATCAGAAGCCCCGAAATCAGTTTCATGTTTTTCCTCCCGAATGTGCCCGACGGCAAAGCCGCAGAGCCGCTATAGCGCGAATCGGCGTTGCCGCTCGGCGCTGATTTTCTCGATACCGCCCCCGCCCGGGCGGTTTTGGTTTATTCCGCCGCCTCGTCCCCGAAAATCCCGCGGCAGGCGACCCGCGCGGCGTCCGGCGAGAGCGTGGCGCGCATCATATAGAGCGAGAGCCGCGGCAAGGCACTGTCCAAGAGCGAGAGCGTCTGCGCGAGCCGCGCGGGGTCGGCAGGACGGTACGTCTGCCCCAGAAGATACGGATAGGCGCGCGACGGGGTGATCGGCACAATCTCGTCTTTCTGCCCCCGTCCGAGCAGCACGATCGCACGGAGCGGCACGGTGAGATTGTTCGAGAGCCGATGCTTGCCGTCCCACGGCGTCCCCGAAATGCGGACGCCCCCCTCCCACACGGTGAGGAGCGGCTTGTCGTCATTGATGACCGTGACGCGATCGCCGTACACCTCGCGCCAGAGGCGCGCATGGGTGGACTTGCCCGTCCCGGACGGGGCGGTGAAAAGCACCCCCTCCCCACGGTAGGCGAAAGCGGAGCCGTGCAGGAGCAACCGTCCGCGGTCGAGCGCCCGCTCACACAGTTTCCGATAGACCGCGAGCGTCTCGAGATACCCGGGGGTAAAACCGTCGCCCGGCGTCCCCTCCGCGCGGATTTCTTCCTCCGTCACCGAGACGGAGAAGTCGGGCGTCGCACCGGGCGCCGCCGTGTAATCACGGCACAGCGCCGTGAGTTCGGGATAGCGTGGCAGAATCTCCACCGTCAGCCCCGCGAGCGAAATCAGCATGGTACGGCTCCTTTCTCCCCGACGGGGACGCGGCACACGTTCTCCCCGTGCATAAGACCGCTTGTTTTCTTAACAGCAACAGTTTACCACATTTCGCCCGCGCGTGCAAGTGCCGCCTCCCGAAAACCTTTTCGGGGGGGCGGGCGTCCGGTAGGCGCCCCTTGCAGGGAGTGTTCCATCGCGCAGCCGCCCCCGCCGGGGGCTGCCAAACAGCACCGCCCCCATGGCTGCGCCGACGGGTCAATCACCGCAAACGGCTGTCACGCACGGGGCGTCGAAGTCGAAAAAATAGCAGAACAGAGCCCGGCGAAAAGCAAAGCGGAGCCCGGAAAGCCGGGCTCCGCGTGGTGTTATTGTTTCTTACAGGAGCGAGCGGTACAGTTCCGCAATCTCCTCGACGCTCGTGTCGCGCGGGTTGCCCGGGCGGCAGGCATCGGCATATGCGCTCTCGGCGAGGAACTGCACGTCTTCTTCATGCAGAATGCCTTTGAGGTTCACAGGGATCCCGACGTCGGATGCAAGCTGACGAACGGCTTCGATTGCCGCTTTGCGCGCCTCTTCAATCGTCATGCCCTCGGTGCCCTTGACGCCCATCGCCTTCGCGATATCGCGGTACTTGTCCCCGGTCGCCGGTGCGTTGTACGCCATGACGGTCGGCAGAATGATGGCGTTCGCCACGCCGTGCGGCGTGTCATAGAGAGCGCCGAGCCCGTGCGCCATGCTGTGCACGATGCCGAGCCCCACGTTCGAGAAGCCCTGCCCCGCGATATACTGTGCGAGCGCCATACCCTCTCTGCCCTCGGGCTCACCCGCGACGGATGCGCGCAGGTAGCGGCTGATGAGCTCAATCGCCTTGAGGTGGAACATATCGGTCATGGTCCACGCCGCCTTGGTGATATAGCCCTCGATGGCGTGCGTCAGCGCGTCCATCCCCGTCGCGGCGGTCAGCCCCTTCGGCATGGAAGCCATCATGTCGGGATCGACGACGGCAATCTCGGGAATGTCGTTCGTATCCACGCAGACGAACTTGCGCTTCTTCTCCACATCGGTGATGACGTAGTTGATCGTCACCTCTGCGGCGGTGCCGGCGGTCGTCGGGACGGCGATCGTAAACACGGCGTGCTTCTTCGTCGGTGCGACGCCCTCGAGCGAGCGTACATCGGCAAATTCGGGGTTGTTCGCGATGATGCCGATCGCCTTCGCGGTGTCCATGGAGGAGCCGCCGCCGATGGCGACGATGCAGTCCGCGCCGGAGGCGTTGTAAGCCGCCACCCCGTGCTGTACGTTTTCAATGGTCGGATTGGGTTTGATATCGCTGTAAAGCGTGTAAGGGATCTTTGCCGCGTCGAGCAGGTCCGTCACCTTTTTGGTCACACCGAACCTCACGAGATCCGGGTCGGAGCAGACGAACGCGTGCTTGTAGCCGCGTGCGTTAAGTTCGTTCGGGATCTCCCCGATCGCGCCCTTTCCGTGATAGGAAATGGTATTGAGAACAATGCGGTTTGCCATAGTCAAATCTCCTTTTCAGCAAAATTTCTGTTATCAGTATAACAGAGTTTTTCGCACAAAACAATGGGAACAACGGCAAAAAACTTTGCACTTTTTGTGAATATCTTATGAAAAATCCGTTTTTCGGAACGGTTCCGTGTCAATAGCGCCGTCAGAACGTCTCGGGGTAGGTGCCGTCGGCGTACATCGCGGCGATCGCACGGCGGAGCGCCTCGGTATCTTCTTTATAGGTAACGCCGTGCCACTTGGCGCCCGAGCGGAGCACCGTGACATCGGTCTTCCCCTCGTGGATCATCTTGTCGATGAAGGTGGGGAGGTAGTGCTCGTCTTTCAGGGGGTTCGTCATATGCGCCATGAAGTCGCGGAAGTCCTCTTCGAGGAGCGGGAGCAGGTCGGGCATCAGCCCCCACATATTCATGGAGACGACGGTATCGTCGGGGATGCCGCTCTCGCGCGTAATGTTCATCGTCTCGACGATCTCAAGCAGTCGCCCGTCCTCGCCGACGCGGCAGATCCCGCGGTTGACACCGCCCATGTCGGACAGCGTGTTGCCCAGTAAATAGCCCGCCATGCAGTTTTTCCCTTCTCTCACGAGGTAGTCGTGAATGAGGAAAAAGGACTCTCTGCCGTAGAAGTCATCCGAGTTGATGACGCAGAAAGGATGTCTGATATCGTCCTTCGCGCACAGGATCGCCTGCCCGGTGCCGAGCGGCTTGACGCGATCGGGCGCCACCCGATAGGGCGCCGGCACCTTGTCAAATTCCTGAAATGCGTAGGTCACGTCCATGATCTTTTCGATCCGCTTGCCGACCGTCTCGCGGAAGTCGTGCTCGATCGCGTGCTTGATGATGATGACCGCCCGGTCGAACCCGGCAAGGCGTGCGTCGTACAGTGCATAATCGATGATGGTCTCGCCGTGCGGACCGAATGACGCCATTTGTTTGCAACCGCCGAAGCGGCTGCCCATGCCCGCCGCAAGAACGACAAGGTCTGTTTTTTGTTGTTCCATGGCTCCTCCTTGATAATGGCGCGCCCGAAAGGCGCGTTCTGCCGCCCGCCGCATCGAACGCGGAATCCCGCAGTCCGCCGGGGGCAAGACACGCCTCATTATATAACGACGGTAGCAGGAAGTCAAGAGGCGGGGGACGCGCGGTCGCGTCGCACGCCGTGCCAAAGCGCGCCCGGCGCGGATGTCACCAGCATCGCGGAAAAAGCAAACGCGCCGGGGCTCCCCGGGGGCAGGACCGCCCGCCGGCAGGGGTCGGCGGAATGATGCCGAAGTGTCGAAAAAAGCTGCAAGCCGAGTGGGGCGGATGTGCCCTCGCCGCGCCCGTTGTGCAGGTTGCCAAAGCAGCAGGATTCTATTTGTACAAATCGCGGAAATATTCCGCCGGATATGGGATTCTTGCCGCGAATTGCCTTGACTTGCCGTTTTTGGCTGTGCTAAACTGAGGACACGCAAGGGTAGGGGCACTATGATCTCTGCCCGAAATAATATTATTAAGGAGAAAGTCTTATGAAATCAAGACTCACCAAGGTGCTGTGCCTGATGCTCGTGCTGGTGATGGTCTTTGCGATGGCGGTTGCCTGCGGCAAGAAAGACGACAGCAAGCCGAACAACGGCAACAACAGCGGCAACAACAGCGGCAACAACGGCGGCAACGGCGGAACAACCAATCCCGGCGAAACGACCGAAGCGAAATGGTACGACTCCGTCGATTTCGGGCAGAAGATGCTGACCATCCAGCTGTCCAACGACGCCGCAGACCCCGAGCTCCCTGCCGATGTCGCTTACATCCAGGGGCCCGACAAGATCTCCGAGACGACCGGCGTCGACAAGGTGAAGAACCTCGTCAAAGAGCGTAACCGCAACGTCGAGAGCAAGAAGAACGGCATCAATGTCAAGATTGACTACAAGTACACGCTCGTCGAAGGTTACTCCGACCGTTGGAGCCACGTCTCCTCTGTCATCGCACAGGCGGAGCGCAACTACTCCAACTCGAACAAAGCCGATCTGTACATCGACTTGATGTATGATATGCTCGGCGCCGCCTGCGAAAAGGCAGTGTTCGATAATATTCTGAAGTACACCAAGACCGACAGCGGCGTTGCCGGCTGGGTCGGCGGCTACTTCGACATCGAGTCCTACAACGGTTACAACACCGCACTGATGAGCGATATGACGCTGACGGAAGACCGTCAGGTGCTCATCGCGAGCGACTACTTCCTCGATGTCCTCCGTGCGATGCTCGTCCTCCCCTTCAACCTCTCCATGTACACCGAGTACGCGACCGACGATGCGGACGCGGCGAAACTCTATCAGATGGTTCTGGACGGCAAGTGGACGTGGGATCAACTCCTCTCCTATAACGGGGTTGCTTCCAGCGCCGGCAGCGCGACCATCGACGACTCGAGAATCCTCATGGCGATTGCCAACGGCGGTATGATGGCGACCGGCTTCCTCTACTCCACCGACTACACGATCTACAAGCAGGACGGCGATAAGTACACCCTCAAGACCACCTGCTCCGAACTGCAGCAACTGTTCTCCAAGGCAGGGACGCTCAGCGGTGTCCGCGGCATCGTGATGCTGCCCGGCGAAAGCGCAGCGGTCGGCGAATCCAACCGCAAGTTCACCTCCGGGGAATCACTCTTTGCGACCGTTAACATGCTCGGTATTCTTGAGACTGCCGACTTCCAGGGGATGACGCAGGGGTCGCTGTCCATTCTGCCTGTTCCGAAACTCAACGAAAATCGCGACTACAGCACGCTGACCAACTCCCGTGCCCGTGTCGGTGCGCTCTCGTACCACAGCACGAATCAGGCGGCAATGTCCGCATACATCCAGTTGTCGACCGAAGAATCCGGCACGGTCAAGGATACGTACTTCGACGACGCAATCCTCGGTAAGTACCTCGCCGGCTCGGGTGCCAGCAACATCCTCAACATGATCTACAACCGTCTCGGTAACGCAAAGAACGCGATCATCGAGAACCTGATTCTGAACCGTGACTGGACCATCGGTAAAGATAACTGCTGGGCACAGCTCATCAAGCAAGGCAACATGACCCAATACCAGAACATCTCCTCCATGATGGCCGCATGCGTCGGCGCGAAGCAGGAAGTTCTCAACAAGGTGGTCGAAGCCTGGAAAACCGCTGACGTCGACGTAACGGAATAAGCAAGTCTTTACCGACTGTTTTGAAAGAAAACGTTTCGTGTCCCGTCGCGGGACGCAAAAGAAAGAACACTCCGATTGGGGTGTTCTTTCTTTAGGTTTTCTGCGGATTCGTTTCGCAGCCCTATAACGGTACAAAAAGAAAGGAAATACGATGGAAAAGGTCAATCGGTCGGTGCGTTGCACCTTTGCGGCGGCACTTATCTCGACGCTCCTGTTCGTCATCGGGATCCCGATGCTCATCATCGGCGCCACGCATACGGACGCCTGGGGCGCCGGCGGCACCGCCCTCATGGTCGCGGGGATTGTCTTCACCGCCGCGGACTTCTATGCGGCGCCGATCCTGTGGGTCACGTACGGGAATCGCCGCACGCTCGAACGCGTGGTGTTCGGGGTGGAAAAGCTGGGGCTCACCACGGTCGCGCGGCTCGCCGCGCACCTCCGCGTGAAGGAGGACGACGCCCGGGGTTTCCTGGACACTGCCTTCGCCAAAGGGTATCTCGACGCCTATGTGCGCGACGGTGATACCATCAAAAAGTTCGTCCCGGAAAGAAACCCGGACGAGGTCGAGCACGACGTCGAATGTCCCTCCTGCGCCGCCAAGTTCACCTACCGCGGCGCGTCCGGCAAATGCCCGTACTGCGGCACCGTCTATCGGACAGAGGAACACGGATAGAACGAAGATTTT
>SFZB01000009.1 GCA_004558975.1 bacterium | reverse complement strand
GAAGTCTTTCGAGGAAGTGTTTTTGTCGCGCATGAGGGTCAGTTTGTGTTGGATCAGCGGATGGTCAACCAAATGGAATGTACTCATTTCTTGTATCCTTTCACTTCTTTTTTACATGGAAAAACGCGAAAGGAAGGTGTCTTTCTCCGCGTTCTCCGATATTCTTATCCATTATACAGTGATTCGCCGTAAAAAGCAAGGCAAAAGGGAGAGAAATTTTCCGGCGTGTTTCACCTTTTTTCGGCGCAAGCGACAAAAGCGTTACTTCCCGATGAAAATACGGAGCGCCGAGACGATCCCGTAAGACGCAAGCGACATAATGACCCCGGCGGTCATGACGCCGAGGAGAATGGTCGGAATGGCGTAGCGTTTCGGCAGTCCGCAGACAGAGGCGACCAGCGCCCCCGTCCATGCACCGGTGCCGGGGAGCGGCACGGCGACGAAGGCGAAGAGCCCGAGACACACACCGAACGTGACACGCATTTTTTTCTTTTCCGCACGGGTCTCCTCAGCGCTTTCTTCTGTAACGGTCGCTGCCTCCATAGCGGGTATGACCCCCTCGGCGGAAGAGGCGGCATCGCCGGCGTCGGGAACGGCGACCCGGGTGCTTCCGGCGTCCTCCCCGGTGGCGGCGGGCGTCTCTTCCCCGCTCTTCGCCCGCAGTTTCTCCGCACCGCGGAGCCCTTTCCGCTCGATCCAGCCGACGAGGCGCGGAAAGATATGATGTCGCTTCATAAAGGCGAGTACGGCAGGGATGAACAGGAGGATAAACGGCACGGGAAGCATATTTCCGAGGACGGCGGCGATATAGTTCCAGTAGAACGGCAGACCCAGCATAGCCCCGGCGGGGATTGCGGCGCGCAGTTCGATCACAGGGACAATGGAGATCAGAAATACATACAGGATCTTTTTGAACATACACCGCTCCTTAAGCGTCGGTCGGGTGTTCTACCATGGCGGCGAAACGGCGTGCCGCCGCCGCCATATTGGCGATCAGCGTCTCGGCGGGCACATCGCGGCGATTCCGGAAGTACGCATCCGCCTCCAGCGTGATCTCCCCGGCGTAACCTGCCGTGCGGAGTGCATCGGCGACGGCGGCAAAGTCAATCTCCATCGTGAACGGCAGTTCATGGGAGTCATGCCAACGGTCGTTATCATGGAGGTGGATCGCCTGCAAGCGGGTGCCGAGCGCGCGGATCATGTCCGGCGCGGAGGTACCGAGCCCGCGCATTTCCGCGTGTCCGATATCCAGGCAGGCGACGAAGTCCGGGCTGTTCACGGCATTGATGTGCGTGACGAAATCCGCCTGATTCGAGCAGGCGGCAAAAACGGCGTGATCCTCAATCTTATCCCAAAGCCACATATTTTCGGTGGCGATTTTGACGCCGAACGATTTTGCGATGGGAAGCAATTCGCGGTACATCGCGGCATTGGCTTCCGCACTCTTGTAATTATCGGGGTGGATAATACAGATTTTCCCGCCCGCCTCGGCGGTGTACTCAAGCGCGCGGGGGAGCATCTCACGGATCTCGGGGCAATCCACGGGGTACGGCGCGTGCGACTGGTTGCACACGATCCCCGCCGCGTCCGCGACGCGACGCAGTTCCCGCACGAAGGATAGACCCTCCCGCCCCTCGAGCGGGTGTCCGACATGGCGCACCTTCCCCGTCGAATAATCCATGCGTCCCATGGAAAAGAGCGACAGGTCATAGCAGTCAAAGCCCGCCGCGGCGAGCATCTCAATCGCCTTTGCCTCGCCGCCGACATACGGCGCGATCGAAGCAATTTCGCTGGAAATACGCATATTTTTTACCTCTTATTTAATGGTATCGATGGTATCGGTCAATGCATCGCCGGAATCTCCGGCGCGCGTAAAGCACGTGACGTTTTCGATATGCCCCGTGCGCGGAAACAGATCAAACGGCGTGACCTCTCCCATGCGGTAGCCGAGATCGATGAGGAGTCTCGCGTCACGGGCAAGGGTATCGGGGTTACAGGAGACGTACACGATACGGGATACCGCGAGGTCGGAGAGATACCGCAGAAGTTCCGGTGTACTCCCCTTGCGCGGCGGGTCAAGCACCACGACGTCCGGGTGTACCCCGCCGGGGATACCGTCAAGGAGGTGCCTTGCATCTCCGGCGTCTCCCTGATAGAACCGCGCATTCGTGATCCCGCTCTCACGGGCATTCAGCGTAGCGCATTCCACCGCCTCCGGCGTGAGTTCCACCCCGATAACCTCCCCGGCGGCGTGCGCCATGGAAAGTCCGATAGAGCCCGTCCCGCAGTAAAGATCGAGCAGTTGTTCCCTGCCGGTCAGGTGCACAAGTTCCGCCGCCTTGGCGTACAGAAGCGTCGCCGCCGCATGGTTGACCTGATAAAACGCCGCGGGATGGATCCGCAGGCGCACACCGGCGAGCGTATCGACGAGGTAGCCGCGCCCCGCCAGCGTGCGGTAGGTATCGCCGCAGATGACGTTCGTCACCTCGGTGTTGACATTCAGCACGACCCCGACCAGCGCCGGGTGGCGTTCCATGAGCCGGGCGGCAAAGCCCTCTGCCTCCGGGAACCTGTCCTCCCCGACGACCAGCGTCAGGAGGATCTCGCCGCTCTCGCTCCCGCGGCGAAGATACACGTGGCGCAGAAGCCCCTGCCCGCGCTCTTCGTCCCAGACCGAAAGCTGCTTCTCGGAAAAGTAAGCACGCAAGTCCTCGAGAATCGGCAGAAATGCGGGATCCTGCAAGGGACAGCGCGCCGCCTCGACGACGCGGTGCGTTTTGGCACCGTAGAACCCCAGGAGGTAAGAACCGTCCGCCCCGCGGGCGATCGGATACTGCGCCTTATTGCGGTAGCCGGAGACACACGGGGTTCCGTCGGCACCGGACGGCGTCACGACCCCGGCAACTCTCGTCTCCGGCAGTCCGGCTTTACGGAACGCGGCAACTACGGCGCGGCGCTTCAGCACCGCCTCATGCGGGTACGTGACATGGCGATAGGCACAGCCGCCGCACCCGGCGGCGGGGCAGTCGTCCGGAATACGCCACGGCGCCGGCGTCAGGATCTCTTCAACCCTCGCGACGGCATAGGTGCGTTTGACGAGAATCACACGGGCGCGCACGGTCTCGCCGTCGACCGCCCCGCCGACAAACACCGTCATGCCCTCATGGTGGGCAACGCCGAAGCCGAGGTTATTGAGATCCGTGACGTCCAGCGTCAGCACCCGATTCTTCTGCATCGTATTGCCCCCCCTTTCCGAGACATTCACACGCGGTATTTTATCACACACGCGCGCCCGTGTCAACCGGCACGCATATGCGGCAAGGTAAAGCAGGGCTCTTTTCTCTCATGCCGTCTCCTTTATGTGTCCATCAGTGTGCGGGTGTGCCTGCGAAGGGGCGTCGGCTCCACCGCACTGCAGCGTCAAAAATGCGTGTCATGCGCTCCCCCGTTCCTCCGCTTGCATTTGTGAGGAGAATCCTGTCGGAAACCGTCGATGTAGCAAGGCGGAGCCGAAAAAACATGGAACTCTCCTGCGCGAAGAGTTTTCTAAGCGTGGGAGAGACGGTCGAAAGTTGCGTCGGATCAATTGACCGTTTTCCCACCGGCGTGATACAATATGTTATCTGCGAGTCACCGGGGCAATCATGACACGGACAGTGACTCCCCTGCCTGCCCCATAGCGCAAGACCCAAACCGAAAGAGGAACCGTTATGGCAAATAATCCGAATGTCACCTATCGCAAAGTCAATCATGTACACAGCACCAAAGAACTGCTCGCCCGCGCCAAAGAGGAAGTCGGGGATAAGATCGCCTACCGCTACTTCGTCGGGGCGGACGTGGAGAGCGCGACCTATGCGGAGTTCTACGACCGTGTCATGGCGCTCGGTGCCGCCCTCGCGGAACTCGGGCACATCTCCTCGCACATTGCGATGATTGGCGCAAACAGTTATGACTATATCACACTTTATTTGACGGTACTCGCCGGCGACGGTGTGTTCGTCCCCGTCGACAAGGAACTGCCGCCCGAGGAATATCTCCACGTCATCGCCGACTCCGACGCGACCATCGTGTTCTGCGACGAAAAATACGAGGAGACGCTCCGTGAAAACGGTGACAAGATTCCGAAAGTCACCCACATCGTCAACCTTTCGAGAACGGAAGATGACGGCAAGTGCCTTTCTTTCGCAAAACTGTTGGTACACGGCTACGAACTCGAAAAGCAGAACCCCGGGGCGCTCCTCTCCCATGTGCGGAACCCCGAAGATCTCGCCCTCCTCGTCTACACCTCCGGCACGACGGGGCTCGCAAAAGGTGTCATGCTCTCCGAGAAGAATCTTCTGAGTTGTGCCTGCTACGGGCTCGAGATCTCCACGATCTACGATACGGGTCTCTCCATCCTGCCCTACCACCACACCTACGAAGCCGTCACGGGGATTCTCGTCGCGATCCTGTATCACAGCACGCTGTGCATCAACGATAACCTGCGCCACGTCCTGCGCAATCTGCAACTCTTTAAGCCAGACTATATCTATGTCGTCCCCGCCTTCGCGGAAATGTTCTATAAAAAAATCTGGAGCAATGCCAAGGCTTCCGGCAAGGAGTTCTTCCTGAAAGCGGCAATCACCTCCTCCAACGGGCTCCGCAAGATCGGCGTCGATAAGCGCGCATCCCTCTTCAAAAATATCCATGAGGCGTTCGGCGGCAATCTCAAAATGATCGTGTGCGGCGGCGCTCCTCTCCGCCCCGAACTCGGTGCTTTCTTTGATTCAATCGGAATTCCGATCTACAACGGGTACGGCATTACCGAATGCTCACCGCTCGTGAGCGTCAATCAGTCCGAAAGCAACGACTGCTCCACCGTCGGGATGCCGCTCCGGTGCGTCAACGTCACCATCGAAGACCCTGATGAGGACGGGAACGGCGAGATCTGCGTCAAGGGCGACACCGTCATGCTCGGCTACTACAAGCGCCCCGATCTCACGGCGGAAGTCCTCATGCCGGACGGCACTTTCCACACCGGCGACTTCGGACGCTTCAACGAAAAAGGGCAACTCCTCATCACCGGACGCAAGAAGAACCTGATCGTCCTCGACAACGGCAAGAACATCTTCCCCGAAGAGATCGAAAACTACTTGTCCGGCATTCCGTATGTACAGGACGTCCTCGTCTTTGGCATCAAGAATGCGGAGGGTGAAGAAGTCGCCCTCGGCGCCGAGATTTTTCTCTCCGAAGAAAAAGTCAAAGAACTCAAAGTGACGGAGCCGGAAGCCGCCCTCAAGAAAGACATCGCCAAGGTCTGCCGCCATCTCCCCTCCTATAAACGGATCTCCAAAATCTTTATTCGCGACATTCCGTTTGAAAAGACGACGACAAACAAAATCAAGCGTTCGAGTTCGCTCTACGCTTTCGCACCTGTCAAAAACGAGACAGAAGCCTGACGAAAAGGCATCGCCGGACGAAACCGGCAACGCTGTCAGAGCCGCGTGCGGCACCCTGGGATTGACCCCGAGTGCCGCACGTATTTTTTTATTTTTTCATCAAAAGATATCAATATTGCTTTTGGCGACTCACAGCACCGGGCGCCGCCGGAAAGTCGGGCGCCGCGCCGAACCGAAAAACTTTTTGAAAGGCGAATGGAAAAAAGCGGTGGCGCTGTCAGAGAGAGCAGATGCAAAAAGAAACTTCCATGTGTAAAGGACGAATGCGAAACACACAATAGACACAGAGAGTAACGACGGGCGCAGAAGATACAACCGTATCCTCGGGACCGGCGGGGCTCTCGAGGATATAAATGGCGAAAGCCAAACAGGAGATGCAAAGATGAAGAACAATGCAGCAAAGGCAGCCCTCAACCAGTTCAAGATGGAAGCCGCTAACGAAGTCGGCGTCAACCTCAAGCAGGGCTACAACGGCGACCTGACCTCTAAGCAGGCCGGCTCCATCGGCGGTCAGATGGTCAAGAAGATGATCGAGAAGTACGAGAACGAGGCGCAGAACCGCGGCTAATTCCGAAATCTCTCGGCATCGGACCCGCCAGTGAGCGGAGGTCCCCCGGCTCTATGTCGGGGGATTGTCCTTTTCGTGTTTCTATCGTTTGCGCGGAGGGGTTGCTCCGGATACGGCGAAAGAGGTGCCCGCCGGCGCGGAACAGCGATCGGGGCAAGGAGACTCACGGATTCAAAAACAAAATGCGACCGTTACGGAAAAAGCGACGGTTACGGGGAAAACGACGGAAAAAACCGGGCTAAAAGCCCGGCTTTCCCTGACAAAAATGGTTTTCGCCTTGCCGATCAAAGAATCCTTCTCTTCGCCGGTCAAAACGTTTTTCTCTTTGCAAATCGAAACGTATCAAGCGTCGACCTGTCGGCGCGGTGCCCGGTTTTTAGGGCGGCGCCCGGTTCTTTACGGTATTTTACGCCTCGTAGCCGTTCGGGTTCTTCGACTGCCAGTTCCACTGGTCGCGGCACATCTCGGTGATGCCGTACTCCGCCTTCCAGCCGAGGTCGCGTTCTGCCTTCTCGGCGCTCGCGTAGCACGCGGCGATGTCACCGGGGCGGCGCGGGCAAATCTCGTACGGCAGCTGCTTCCCGCACGCTTTTTCAAACGCATGAATCATGTCCAGCACGCTGTACCCGATGCCGGTACCGAGGTTATAGATATGCACACCGGGGTCGTTCAGGTGTTCGATCGCGGCGATATGCCCGCGCGCAAGATCCACCACGTGGATATAGTCACGCACGCCCGTGCCGTCCGGGGTCGGATAGTCGTCGCCGAATACACGGATCTTTTGCAGTTTGCCGCTCGCGACCTGTGCCACATACGGCATGAGGTTGTTCGGGATCCCCTTCGGATCCTCGCCGATGCGCCCGCTCGGATGTGCCCCGACCGGGTTGAAGTACCGCAGGAGCGTGATATTCCACGTCGGGTCGGCGCGGTAAAGGTCGTTCAGGATCCCCTCGATCTCGTACTTGGTCGTGCCGTACGGGTTGGTCGTCCCGCCCGTCTTGCTCGTCTCGGTGAGGGGGAGCGACTCCGGCGTGCCGTACACGGTCGCGGAGGAGGAAAAGATCAACTCTTTGACGTTGTGCGCGCGCATGGTCTCCAGAAGCACCAGCGTGCCGTAGATATTGTTATCATAGTATTCCAGCGGCTTTACGCAGCTCTCGCCGACGGCTTTCAGTCCGGCGAAGTGAATGACGGCGTCAAACGCATTCTCCGCGAAGATCTTTTCCATCGCATCGCGGTCGCGGATATCCGCCCGGTAGAAGCGGAAATCGCGCCCCGTGATCTCCCGGACACGGTCGGCGGTGATCTCCGACGCATTCACGAGGTTATCCACCACGGCGACCTGATAGCCGCGGTTCAGCAGTTCCACGAGCGTGTGACTGCCGATAAAGCCGATACCGCCGGTGAGTAAAATGTTTTTCATATCATGATTCCTCCTTAACTAGTTTCAAAGCCCGCATAAAGCGTTCAAAGCCCGTGGTGCCGTTTTCATCATGCTTAAAGACCGCCGTGTTTTCGAGGATCCCTGCGCAGACGCGATTGACATACGCGCGCACGCGCTCCTCCGCCTCTGCGAGATCTTTGGCGGGTCCCTCTGCCAGGAGCGCACGGAGCATATGACGGTGTACATAGAGGTCGTGCGTGGGGGCGTCGATTGCCGCCTCGTCATACGGGGCGTCACCCGTGAGGATCGCCTCCATGGCGGCAAACTGACGTTTGAGCCGCGGCGGCAGGATAAACAGCCCCATCGCCTCGATCAGCCCGATCCCCTCGCTCTTGATGTTCTCATATTCGGGGTGGACATGGAAGATACCGTTCGGGTACTGCTCGCTCGTGCGGTTGTTTCTGAGAATTGCCGTGAAAATATATCCGCGATCCTTCGTGTAGCGTAAGATGGGCGAAACCGTGTTGTGCGGGGTATCGCCCGTATGGCTGAGGATCTCGCACGCGGGGTCGTCATAGGTGCGCCAGGTCTCGATGACCGTTTTCGCGAATGCTTCCACCGCCGCGCGGTCATGTCCCTCGCACTGGACGGCGCTGTTGTACCAGTCGAGGATCCCGATACGCAAGGTGGGGAACGCGTCGCTACAGTAGTCGGTGGCGATGGGCGCATGATGCATCGGCATCAGGTGCAGCCCCCCCTGAAAATGCTCATGGTTGAGAATCGAGCCCCCGACGATCGGGAGCGATGCGTTACTGCCGATGAAATAGTTCGGGAGCGTATCCACGAAGTCGAGCAGTTTGCCCGGGGTGGTCGCGTCTACACGCATCGGCGTGTGTCGCTCGTTGATGACGATACAATGCTCGTCATAGTAAGCGTAAGGCGAATACTGCATGAACCAGCGCTCACCGCCGATCGTCATTTTCACCGTGCGGATATTGCGCCGCGGGGGGTGAGACGCCGAACCGAGGAATCCCTCGTTCTCCTTACAGAGCGCACAGGCGGGGTATTTCTTCGTCTGCGGCGCGGTCAGGAGTTTGGCGATGTCCTTGTTATTCTTCTCCGGCTTCGACAGATTCACCGTGATCTCGAGCTGCCGACTGCCGTCGGTGTATGCCCACTTCAGGTTGCGGGCAATCGCGGTTTTCTGAATATAGCCGTTCTTCACGCACAGGTCATAGAAGTCGTCGCACGCCGCCTGTGCGCCGCGCGCCTCGAGCGTCTCCCGGAATGCGGCATTGATCGCCGACGGGAGCGGCGTCAGGCGCCCGAAAATATCCGCGACGAAGATCGCCGCCGTCTCCTCGGTACACAGCCCGTTTTCCAGTCCGAATGCGCGCAGGGACGCCGCGAGTTCGTCCGGGACATCCAGCGCCGCGATCGCCGCGCGGTCAATCTCTCCCTCCCACGGTTCTGTCGCGCCGAGGGTCGAGAGCAGGACGTTCCGCATATAGATCTCGTCCGTGTCGGCAAGCCGCAAATGCGCCCGCGCGTAGGCAAGCAGGTGTTCTGTCAGTTCTCTTGCGTCCGTCATATGATTCGCCTCTTTATGTAAAATCTTCGGAATACCGGGAGGGGGTGCCGGACTGTGTTTACCGGCGATAGACCTCGCGCCCGCCGACCACCGTCAACAGCACGCCGAAATCGGGGTCAAGGACGGTGAAGTCCGCCCGCTTGCCGCAGGCGATCTCGCCGCAGCTGTCCGAAATGCCGAGCAGCGCCGCCGTGTTCTTCGTCGCCATGTCCACCGCGTCCGTGAACGGGAGCCCGATGACCTGCACCATACGCCGCACGGCGTCGTTCATGCGCAGGACGCTCCCCGCGAGCGTGCCGTCGGCGAGGCGTGCCTCACCGTTCTTCACATAGACGGTCTGCCCGCCGAGCTCGCTCACGCCGTCGGGACAGCCCTTGGCACGCATGGCATCGGTGATCAGCGTCATCTTGCCCCGCAGCTTGTTTTTCACGAGCAGCCGGATTGCCTCCGGGCTGACGTGAATGCCGTCTGCGATCAGTTCGCAGTTCAGTTCATCATAGAGAAGCGCGCTCCCCGCGACCCCGATCTCGCGGTGCCGGAACGGAGACTGCGCGTTATAGGTATGTGTCACGTTGCGCGCGCCGCAAGCGATGGCGCGCCGTACGTCCGCGACCCCTGCCGCGGAATGCCCGACGGAAGGGACGACCCCCGTCTCGGCAAGATGCCGGATCAGGGCGTCCGCGCCCGGAACCTCCGGGGCGACGGTCACAATTCTGATGCGCCCGCCGCTCACCGCCTGATAACGGTCGAAAACGTCAATATCCGGCGCGGCGATATACTCTCTCGGTTGCGCGCCCGCGTAAGTCTCGGAAATGAACGGCCCCTCAAGGTGTACGCCGAGCAGGCGCGCACCCAGTGTCTCCCGACAGTCACGAACCGCCGTGAGCGCGCGGAGGATCGCCTCCCCGCTCTCGGTCATCGTGGTCGCGAGGAAAGAGGTCGTTCCCTCCCGGGCGACGGTCTCGCTGATGGTGGCAAGCGCTGCGGCAGTACCGTCCATGGCATCCGCGCCGCCCGCGCCGTGAATATGCGGGTCAATGAATCCGGGCAGGACAACGGCGCCCTCGGGGAGCGCGACCGTCTCGGCATCCGTCGGCGCCGTGCCGATCTCCCGGACGATTTCGTCAAAAGCGATATCGGTGCGGGTTACGCCCGCCCCGGCAACATATACGGAGGCTCCGCGAAAGCACTTCACAGCAGTCCCGCCGCCTCTCTGTCCAGAATCACGATGACGTCCGGGTGCCGCTGGAGAATGCTGGCGGGGCAAGCCTCGGTCACGTCGCCTTTGATCATGGCGCGGACTGCCTCCGCTTTGTTCTTGCCGTTCGCCATAAGGAGAATCTTTTTCGCCTGCATGACATCGGCGATACCCATGGTGATCGCCCGGGTGGGCACGTCCTCGATACGGTCGAAGAGCCGCGCGTTATCGCGAATGGTGCTCGCGGCGAGGTCGGTCACATGGGTATGTCCCCCGAAGGGGGCGCCCGGCTCGTTGAAGCCGATGTGTCCGTCACTCCCCAGCCCGAGCAGCTGAATATCCTGCGGGCACTCGGCGAGCATTTTCGTATACCGCGTGCATTCGACGGCAAGATCCTCGGCGACGCCGGAGGGGACGTTCGTCCGCGAGAGGTCGATATCGATATGTGAGAAGAGCTGATCCTGCATGAAGTAACGGTAGCTGTGCGGATCCGACCCGTCGAGCCCGACGTATTCATCGAGGTTCACGGTGCGGGCATCGCGGAAGGAGATCTCGCCGTTCTCATACTTGCGGATCAGTTCCCGATACGCGCCGATCGGCGTCGTCCCCGTCGCGAGCCCGAGGGTCGCCGTCGGTTTTTCTTTCACCACCGCCGCGAGGATTTCCGCGCCGCGCAGGCTCATTTCCTCATAGTTTTCCACAACAATAATCTGCATATTGTCCGTCCTTTGCTTTTTACTTATTTTTTTGGACAATCCGGCTGACACCGACCGTATCCAGTATAGCGTATTTTTGCTCGGTTGTCTTGGCTTTTTTGTCCATTTTGCTCCACAAATCTGGGAATTTTGAGGGACACCATACCCGATAAGGGCATATTATGCCTCGTCGCCGTAGGTAATGCGGTGTGTTATGCGTACCGTGGCACCCGGGGGCACCGCAAGAACACCGTCTTTTTCGGTGAAGTCAAGTGTCTCACCTGCCGTATCGGGTAACGTCTGCCACGGCTCGATACAGAGCATACGGGAGCCCGTGGGATGCCACAGCACCAGTTTCTCCGATTCGGGGAAATCAACCTGTGCGACGTTTCTCCCCGTCGCCTTGGAAAAGAGCGTCACCCGGCGCGAGTGCAGGCGATCAAGGCAAATCGACTCGCCCCCGTCGAGCAGAGGTGTCGCGAGGTCGAGCGTATCCCCCACGCCGATTGACTTCGTCTCTCCGGTCAGGCGCCCTTCCCTGTCCGTCAGATAACTGTCAAAATGCTCCGTCTCCGCAAAGCGGAGCGCGTACTCACGCACCTCTCCCGCGAGTGCGAACGAATCGTGCGCACCGCAGGAAGCGTACAGCACGTCCCGACCGGGATTGTGAATCTCGTACGCGATCGAAAGTGCGTCGGAGGTCAGCGTATAAACCACGTCAAAGCGGAACTCGAAAGGATAGAGCGGCCGTGTTTCCTCATTTGACATAAGGCGAAAACGCACGTACGTTTCGCTCTGCTCCGCCACGGTGAAAAGCGCACCACGCGCGAAGCCGTGGCGCGGGCACGGATAGACACGCCCGCCGAGCCGTATCGTCGTCGCGCCGCAGACCGGGAACAGAATCGGGGCGTGACCCGACCAACTGCCGTTTTCGTTCTGCCACAGGCGCTCACGTCCCCGAAAGCAGATGCTTTTCAGTTCTGCCCCGGCACGATCCGCCGTGACCGAAAAAGTCTCATTCCACAGAGTCACCACCATCTGTTCACCTCACCGCCGCCAAACGTTGTGTCACAAAAGATTCTTTGTTGCCGAGAAGCCCCCTGTGACTGCATTCACCTCATTTTACCATGTCCTCCGCCCGCGTGCAAGGTAAAAAATCAATAAATCTATGTAAAAAATAACACCTGTAAATGTTGTGGAAAAACAAAACAGGCAGGCGCCCGGAATCCTCGTCACCGACTGCCGAAAAAGGCGCGATACAAAGGAAATGTCTCGCCGCGGTGAAACGGAAAGCTTCGTTTCCATTCGGTAGGATCGTGTTTTGCTGCATGGTGAAACGATACGTCAAAAACATGGGTGTTCCCCGGATTTTCTGCGTCTTTTCTGCAGTTTCTGCACGTTTTGTGTTGGAAAGCATGCTTTCCGTTATGTGATCCGCATAAAAAAGCAGTGCGATACGGTCTGTATCGCACTGCAGTACGGTCTTTGTCACGTATTGCACGGCGTATGGCGCAAAGTGCCCGCCCATGCCGACACCGGAATTATGCTTCGACGTCTGCCGCCGCAGCTTCCTGTGCCGCGAGATGGTCGCGGTAAGCCGCAATAATCGCCGTCTCAATCTCTTCACGGAACGCGGCGTTGATCGGGTGCACCATGTCGCGGAATGTGCCGTCCGGATTCTTGCGGGAAGGCATCACGACAAAATAGCGGTCTCTCGCGTAAATGACCTTGACGTCGTGAAGTGCCAGCTGATCATCGAATGTAAGCGATACAACAGCGCGCAGGGGACCCTCTTCAAAGGTTTTTCTGATCTTGATATCTGTAATTTTCATGTCTTTCTCTCCCGGTTGTTTTTGTCTCTTGTAACGCATATAGTATAGCGAACACCTGTGTACGATATTCAACGGATTATCGGAGAAGGTATGACCAAATTGCAAACAATCTGTGAAAGTAGGTTCCATGGAAAATACACACATTGATCCGGCACTTCGGAGGGCGCTCGCGGGCTCGGCAAAACGCCTGTATTTCATCGGTATTTGCGGCATCAGCATGTCCGGGCTCGCCGTGATGGCAAAGAGGCGCGGGTGGGAGGTTGCCGGCTGCGACCGTGCCCCCTCATGTGCCGCGGCGCACGCCCTGTTCCGTCTCGGCATCTCCGTCGAAGCAGAGGATACGCCGCATCCCGAGGACGCCGATCTCTTTGTCTATACGACGGCGGTACGGGAGGATTCCCCCGCCGTGTGTTACGCACGGGAGCGCGGGCTGCCGCTCTTCTCCCGTGCGGATTTTCTCGCAACACTGATGGAGGAGTCGCCCACGCGGGTCGCCGTCGCCGGCATGCACGGCAAAAGTACGACCGTCGGTATGCTCTCCGCGATCCTCACGGCGGGGGGGCTCGACCCGACCGTGTCGTGCGGCGCGGCGCTTACCCCGGCTGGGAGCGCTTGGCGGATCGGTAGCCACGATGTTTTTCTTGCCGAGGCGTGCGAATACCGTGACGCCTTTCTCGTGCTCTCCCCGACGCTCGCGGTCATCACCAACATCGATCTTGATCACCCCGACTGGTTCCCCGACCTCGGCGCGGTCAAATCCTCGTTTCTCGCTTTCCTCGCGAAATCGGAGAAAGCCGTCATCGGCGCGGACTGTGCGGCGCTCCGCGATATGACTCCCGCCCGTGCCGTCACGTTCGGGTATCACGCGAGCGCGCTCTACCGGGGCGAAGATACACCCGACGGGCTGACCGTCTCCCGAAGTGATGAGCCCCTCGGAACGATCCCTCTCGCGCTCCCCGGGCGCTACAACCGCGAGAACGCGCTTGCCGCCGTTGCCGCGGCGACGGAACTCGGTCTTCCATTTGATATCGTGCGCGACGCGCTCGCCACTTTCCGCGGCATCGGTCGACGCATGGAAACGATCGGGCATCTGCGGGGCGCCGCTGTCGTCCTCGACTACGCCCACCACCCGACCGAAATGGCGGCATCCCTCTCCGCCGCCGCCGAAAAGAGGCAGGGGGGCGGGCGCGTGCTGTGCATCTTTCAGCCGCATACCTATACCCGCACGGCGGCACTATGGGAAGATTTCACGAC
Source organism: bacterium (assembly GCA_004558975.1). Lineage (GTDB taxonomy): Bacteria > Bacillota > Clostridia > Oscillospirales > CAG-272 > UBA1740. The sequence goes on along the minus strand of SFZB01000009.1, from coordinate 8,829 downwards.
GGCACTCGGGCTTGCCGACAGGACGCTCCTGCTCGACATCTACGCAGCGCGGGAAGAACCGCTCCCCGGTATCACCGGGAAGCGCCTCGCGGCGGCGGCAGGCGCCGATTACGCCCCCGACTTTGCGGGCGCCGCGCGCTGGGCAATCGAAAACGTGCGCCCCGGCGACCTGCTCCTCATCATGGGAGCGGGCGACATCGATCGTCTCCCCGGGCTCCTGCCGCTCGGCAAAGAGCCCTCCGGCGAAACATAACAAAAGTACGGCACCCGCGACAAGTGATCGCGGGTGCCGTTTCCGTAGTATGGGAAATGATTTGGTATGGGGAATACTTCTCTTCGGCGTGCGTGCGCCGAAAGTATTACCGGAACCGGCTCAGTCTTTCGCGAGCCCCTGCCGCGGGTCACGCACGGGAATGTGACGAAGAGGGGTCAGCCCGAAATCCGACGTCCATCGGCACATCTCACGGAAAGCGTCCTCCATGTCGAACGTCTCGGGCGAATGAGCATCGAGCCCGAACACCACATCGTTCCCCACCTCGCGGACAAGCTCCCAGAACATAGGGCGCGGGTAATGCCGTCTCTCACGGAAGCCGAGAAAATTGATCTCGACGGGGATCCTCAATTCCTTCACCCCCCGAAGCAGACGCAGATTCTCGCGGCGGTAGACTTCTTCGGAGCCGGTGAACCGATAGACGTCCGGGTGAGCCATATAGGTGAACGCCCCGGTCGAGAGCCCCTCGAGCGCCTGATCCACATACGCGGCGAGGCGCGCCGGGTCGTCGGACGGGTCGCCGGCATACAGCCCGCGTTTTTCATACTCGTTCCCGATAAAATGCTGCCCCATGATGAGATAGTCAATCGGATAACGGGTGAAGAACGAAAGCGTATTTTGGAAGAGCGCCGGATAGTATTCCATCTCCGCACCGATCAGGATCTGGATATCGTCGGCGTACTCACGGCGAAGATCCAAAAGGCTGCTGACATATTCTTCGAACCGCTCCGGGCGCATTCTGAACCCGGAATAATAGCCGCACCCCTCGGGGAACAGCATCGGCGAATGGTCGGAAAAGCCGAGGACGCGCAAACCGGCGCGGATCGCCCCCTCGACGTAATCGCGGTCGACGCCCGTCGCGTGCCCGCAACGGAACGTATGGGTATGCAGGTTTTCCGTCAGATTCATTTTCTCGCCACCCCGGTTTCTTTTGCCGCACGGATGACCGCCGCGGCGACGGCGGGCGCCACGCGCGGATCAAGGGCGGACGGAATGATGTTGGTCTCGCTGACTTCCCCGTCCGGGATCAGCGCCGCGATGGCATAAGAGGTCGCGACCTTCATCGCCTCGTTGATACACGACGCGCGGCAGTCGAGCGCCCCGCGGAAGATACCGGGGAACGCGAGGACGTTATTGATCTGGTTCGGGAAGTCGGAGCGACCCGTACCGACGATCCGCGCTCCGGCGGCAAGCGCCGCGTCGGGCATGATCTCGGGGGTCGGGTTCGCCATGGGGAACACGACGGCGTCCTTCGCCATAGAGGCGACCATCTCGGGAGAGACAACGCCGGGTGCGCTCACGCCGATAAAGACGTCCGCGCCGCGCATCGCGTCGGCGAGCGTCCCGCGGAGCCCCTCGCGGTTGGTGACCTGCGCCATCTCCGCCTGCGCCGGGTTCATCCAGGTCTCGCCCGCGGCGAGGATCCCCGCACGGTCGACCATGGTCAGATGGGCAAGCCCGAGGTTCATGAGGTGCCGTCCGATGGCGATACCGGCGCTGCCCGCGCCGTTAATCACACAGCGCACGTCGGAGAGCCGTTTCCCGACGACCTTCAGCGCGTTCATCAGTGCCGCGGCGACGACGATCGCCGTACCGTGCTGGTCGTCATGGAACACGGGAATGTCACAGATCTCCGCGAGGCGCCGCTCCACCTCAAAGCAACGCGGCGCGGCGATGTCCTCGAGGTTAATGCCGCCGAACGAACCGGAGAGGAGGTAGATCGTCCGCACCAGTTCATCAACATCCTTCGTCTTGATACAGAGCGGGAAAGCGTCCACGTCGGCAAAGGTCTTGAAGAGCGCGCACTTTCCTTCCATGACGGGCATCCCTGCCTCGGGACCGATATCCCCGAGCCCGAGGATCGCCGAGCCGTCGGTGATGACTGCCACGAGATTTTCGCGGCGCGTCAGGGCATAGGATTCATCGGGGTTGTCCCGTATTTTCAGGCACGCCTCTGCCACACCGGGGGTATAGGCGAGCGCGAGATCCTCGCGCGTTCTGACCGGGCACCGGGCGATGACCTCAATCTTCCCTTTCCATTCATAATGCTTTTTTAAGGATTCCTCACGTATCGACATAACTGCCTCCGCTTTTCTTCTTCTCGTATTGTAGCACATCGCGCGCGGGAAAAGCAAGGGGAACCGCCCTTTTTTGCGCGTTTTACTTTGACATCTCCCGTGGGGTGTGTTAGAATAGAAACACTATGTGGAAAGGAGCCGCACCGATGATACACCGAGAGGACATGCGCCTGCCGACCTCCGTCGGCGCGGTGCTCGGAAAACTGCGTGACGCCGGGTACGAAGCCTACATTGTCGGCGGCTCCGTGCGCGACGCTCTGCGCGGTCTTACGCCGCACGATTACGACATGACGACCTCCGCGACACCGGAGGAGGTCAAGGCAGTCTTTGCGGGCGACCGCGTGGTGGAGACGGGCATCAAACACGGCACCGTTACCGTCATGGCGTCGGGGGAGCCGGTCGAGATCACTACCTACCGCGTGGACGGCGACTATCGCGACCACCGCCACCCCGATAGTGTCACCTTTACCCGGTCGCTGGAGGAGGATCTGGCGCGGCGCGACTTCACCATGAACGCGATTGCTTACGCCCCCGGCGTCGGATTCGTCGACCCGTTCGGTGGGTGTGCCGATATTGACGCGCACATCATCCGCGCCGTAGGGGAGCCGGAGCGCCGCTTTGAAGAGGACGCTCTCCGTATTCTGCGTGCTCTGCGATTCTCCTCCACACTCGGATTTGCCATTGAGGAGGCGACCGCCGCCGCCGCGTATCAAAAACGCGACCTGCTCCTGAACGTCTCGGCAGAGCGCGTCCGGGAAGAAGTCATGAAGCTGCTCGGCGGGGACGGTGCCGGGGAGGTCCTGCGCCGATATGCCGACATCCTCGCCGTCCGCCTGCCGGAGATCCGCCCGATGATCGGCTGTGCCCAGCACACGCCCTATCACCTCTTCGATGTATGGGAACACACCGTACGCGTGGTGGAGGGGCTACCGAAAGATCCGCTCCTGCGGCTTGCAGGGGTGTACCACGACGCGGCGAAGCCCGCCTGCAAGTCGACCGACCACAACGGACAGGATCATTTCCACGGGCATCCGGCGAAGAGCGCCGTTCTGCTCGACGAGCGCATGGCGGCGCTGAGATTCGACAACAAGAGCCGCGAGCGGGCGGTGCTCCTCGTGCGTCTGCACGACGAACGTCCAAAACCGAGCGACGCCCGGATTCTTCGGCTCCTCTCCGACATCGGGTACGAAAATTTTCTCCTGCTCTGTGACCTGCGCACCGCCGACAACGCGGCGCACAACGGTGCATATCCTGCCATCCGGGAAGAGGCGAAACAGATCCGCGAAATGCGTGAGCGCGGCATAGCGCTCGTCGCCGCCGGCGCCTGCTACCGCATCGCCGACCTCGCGGTCAGCGGGCGCGACATCACCGACGCGACCCCCTATCGCGGGCACGAGATCGGCGACGCCCTGCATTACCTGCTCTCCGCCGTCATGGACAGCACCGTCAAAAACGAACGCGAGCCGCTCCTCGCCTATCTTGCGGCGCACCCGCTCCCCTAACGTCACGCAGGCGGCTCCGGGAGTCCCCCGCCCCAAGGTTTGCCGATCTCCCGACATGTTTTCGGGAGTCTCCCGCCCCTCTACAAGCCCTATGACAAGCCGTGCGCGGCGCGCACGGCTATTTTTATGGTTAAGACAACCATCGCGGCGCATAGAATGAAGCAGTATCCTAAAAAGGGGGGCAAACAATGACGGTCACATTCCGAAAACTCCATGCTTGCGGTCGGGACTATCTCTGCCTCCCGGACAGCGAAACGAGCGCCCCCGGTGCAATCGCGAAACACCTCACCGCGCCGGAAAACGGCATCGGCGCCGACGGCGTGGTTCTCCTCCGATGCTGTGACGGCGAGGATCCCGTGCTGTTCTGCTTTTCGACGACGGGAGAACAGATCCCCGCGCCGCGTGGGGCGCTGCTCGCGGGAGCCAAATACCTCTACGACACGGCGCGCGTAAATCTCACCGAGTTTTGTCTTTCCGAGCGCGGTACTTCTCACCGTGTTCGTCTCGAGACCCGCGGAGGGAGTGCGTGGGGGGTCACCGGCGACGGAGGGTACCCCTCGCTCGACGCCGCACTCTCGTCCGCCACACTCTCCGGGCTCGTGCGGGAGATGCCCGTCACGGTCGGCGGCGTCGACTGCCGCCTGACGGTCGTCTCTGTGGCGGGCTCTGCCGTCGCCGTCCTGCACGGGAAACGTGAAACGCCCCCGAAGCCGGGCGGGCTCCTCCGGCTCTTCACCGTCCCGGTGAGCGTGCTGTACTGCACCGACGATCCGCTCGCGCCGCGGGTGCTCCTCAGGAGCCGGGAGACGGACGGTACCGCCCTCGCATCGGGCGCGGTCGTCGCCGCCGCCATCGCCGGACGCATCGACTTCGGTGTCCCGCACCGGATCGCACTCCCTGCCGAATCCTTCTACATCGCCGTCTCGCCGCATCTGCGCCTCACCGTCACATGGGAAGTCTCCGAATGCTTTCGCGGGACGGTGGAACTGTAACCTATAAGACGGCACGTACCCGACACCATGAAAAAAGCGGCGGCTCTTCCGAGCCGCCGCCTATGTTATCACAGGAACCGTAGTTCGTCTGTCATCGGACATTGGGTGTGTACGGGACCCCCTTTTACTTCGCTCCGAAGTGTGGGGGAATGCTCTCCCGTCAGCGCGTCTCACGCCGCCGCGCGAGGTGCATGGCAAGGATGGCAACCGCCGCCGCAAGAACCGCCGCCGCGAGCGTAACGCCAAGGTGGAGCCCGAAATGTTCCGCTCCTCCCCGATAGGCACCGCGCGCAAGGCGCACGCCGTGCACGAACGGAAGCACGGAAAAGACGCGTTCCAGTTTCGGCATGTCCTCGAGCGGCATCCAAACGCCGCCCATGACACCGGAGAGGGTAATCACGACCGACACGAGCCCGGGCGCGGCATTCTGCGACAGGAGCGCGCCGAAGAGAAGCCCCACACCGATGAAGAACACGAGCGAGGGGAGCAGGGCGAGCGCCGCACGCAACGTGCCGACGAACGTGAGAGGCGTCCCTCCGACGGCTCCGAGAATCGCCGCGAGCGAGAAGGTAAGGATCATTTGTCCGATTCCGAGCACAAAGAGCGGGAGCGCATATCCGATGAGGAAGTCCGCCGCCGACATGGGCGTCGCGTACAGGCGCGTGAGGAACGCGGTCGAGCGGTCACGCGAGAGCAGGAGCGAGGCGAACAGCATGATGAACGAGAAACCGAAATACGCGATTCCCGGTGCGAGGGTGTCCGCACGGAAGATCGTCATATTCTCTCTCGCCGCCCCGGGCATATTGTACCAGATGAGGAAGAACAGCAGTTGCATCGCCATCGGCGTGCAAAGGCAGAAAATGTAACTGAGCGGGTCACGCAAAAGTTCCCGCGTGACTCTGCCGCCGAAATAAAGTCCTCTCATATCCGAGCCTCCCCGCCGACCAACCTGATAAAGGCGTCCTCAAAGTTGTCACACCCGGTGCTCTTTTTGAGCCCCTCTGGCGTGTCGACTGCGAGGAGATGCCCGCCCGCCATGACGCCCACCCGGTCGGAGAGCGCCTCCGCTTCCTCGAGATAGTGCGTCGTCAGGACGATCGTCTTTTCGCCGCGCAGGCGCGAGATCAGATGCCAGAGTTCCCGCCGCGCGAGCACGTCCAGCCCGAGCGTCGGTTCATCGAGATACAGTACCTCGGGATCGGACGCGAGCGCGAGCGCGATTGACAGCCGCCGCTGATACCCGCCGGACAGTACCTTTGCCCGCCGCGCGGCGACGTCCCCGAGCGAGAGCGCCGAGAGGAGCGCGTCCGTCCGTTCCTCCGCCTGTGCGGTCGTTGCGCCGTACAGGCGCGTCATCAGCATCAGGTTTTCCCGCACGGTCAGCCCCTGTGCGATCGCCGTCTGCTGCGGGGAGATACCGCTCACGCGCTTGACCTCGCGGCTCTCGGTCAAAAGGTCATAGCCGCAGACGCGCGCCGTGCCGCCCGTCGGGCGGGCGAGCGTCGTCAGCATACGGATCGTCGTCGTCTTACCCGCCCCGTTGACACCGAGGAGCGCAAAGAGTTCGCCCCGCCGGATCGAGAGGTCGAGCGCGTCGACCGCCGTCACGTCGCCGAACCGCTTGGAGAGCCCTCTTGTCTCAATTGCCAAATCTCCGTCTGTCATCGGCTTCATTTATCCGTCTCATCCTCCGCCGTCAGGCGCGCGAGCGCCTCGGAATTGAGATTGACGATGGCGAGGCCCTGCTTCTCGTCCCCGAGGATCAGGAGCGTGTCGCCGGGGTGGATCCCCATGACCTCCCGCGCCTCTTTCGGAATCACGATTTGCCCGCGCTCCCCCACCTTCGCCGTACCGAAAATATACTTACCGTCCGTGCCCAACATTTTTGTACTCCTTATCGGTATGTCAAGAATGTTTTGTATGAAAATCATACTAATATGATTGTACGCCGACTGTAGATATTTGTCAAGAGAAACACCGATTTTTTCGCACTTTTCGGGTTTATGACGAAAACAGGGCAAAAATCTCTTGCCACGGCGCAAAAAATCAGGTATAGTATAGACAGCTGCATCTCGAAAGGAATCTTTTATGAAACGCGCCGCAGGCGTACTCTTACATATCACCTCCCTCCCCGGGGGCTTTGGCATCGGGGGCTTCGGCGACGAAGCGAAGCGCTTTATCGACCGACTTGCGGACGCCGGATTTACCTTCTGGCAGGTACTGCCCTTCTCCCAGCCGGACGATTTCTTCTCCCCTTACAAATCCTACTCGGCGTTCGCCGGGAACTACTATCTGGTCGATCTGCGCCCGCTCGCGGACGCGGGGCTCCTCACCAAAGGTGAATTGGACGCCGCACGGCAAAAAACGCCCTACTCCTGTGAGTTCCGTCGGCTCGAAGCAGAACGGCTCGACCTGCTCTTCCGCGCCGCGGGGCGCGTCACGGCGCGCGGCGCCGTGACGGAGTTTCTCCGCACGCACCCCGAGATCGAGGCGTACTGTCGCTACATGACCCTGCGGCAGCAAAACGGGAACGCCGCATGGTGCGATTGGCAGGATCTCACGCCCGACCCCGAGACGCTCTTCGCATGGGGATTTATTCAGTACGAGTTCTTCCGCCAGTGGGCGGAGATCCGCGCATACGCACATAAGCGGGGCGTGAAGATCATCGGCGACGTCCCCATGTATGTCTCCTATGACAGCGCCGACGTATTCGCACACCCGCACCTCTTCGACCTCGACGCCAAGGGGCACCCGAAGCATGTCGCGGGCGTCCCGCCCGACTACTTCGCGAAAGACGGGCAACTCTGGGGCAACCCGCTCTACCGCTGGGACGAAATGGCGAAGGACGGCTACGCCTGGTGGCGCGCCCGTATCGCGGCACTCTTCGACTGGTTTGACGGCGTGCGCATCGACCATTTCCGCGCGTTGGAAAGCTACTGGGAAGTCCCCGCAGACGCCAAGACGGCGCGGGAGGGTAAGTGGAAAAAAGGTCCCGGCAAGCCCTTTATCCGCGCGCTCCGCGAGGCGGCGGGCGACCGCCTGCTCATCGCGGAAGACCTCGGCGACGTCACGGACGACGTGCGGGACCTCATCCGATACAGCGGATTCCCCGGCATGGGCGTCCTGCAATTCGCCTTCTTCGGCGACCCGAAGTCGCCGCATCTCCCCTATAATTACCCCGAAAATCTCGTCGCCTACACGGGCACGCATGACAACAACACTCTGCTCGGCTACATATGGGAGCAGGACGAAGCGACCCGTCGGCGGATCCTCGCCTACTGCAACTACACGGGCGAGAAATGGGACGCCTGCTACGATCATGTACTCAAGACCATGCTCGCCTCGCATGCGGGGCTCGTCATCTTCCCCCTCCAGGATCTGCTCCACTACGGCTCCGACTGCCGCATGAACACCCCGGGGCGCGCCGAGGGCAACTGGGCATGGCGCACGACCGAGGAGCAACTCGCCGGCATCGACTGGCGGCGATGGCACGAGTGGTTGGAGCTGTACGGACGGATTTAGTTATATTGAACAAAATATTTTATACTTTTTTGTATAATTAGTCCGTTTGACACTTGTTTTCCGGCAAAGATTGACATATACTAAGGGTGAAAAAAGAAAGAAAGGAGAAATTGCATATGTGTCCTGATATGAAACTGCATGACATTGATGTCACGGAATTCATTCGCACGGTGGAAAAATGCAAGGGTAATGTGTATCTGAAAACCAAAGAGGGGGATTGCTTCAATCTGAAGTCCCGTCTTTCGGCGATCGTCGGTCTGACCGCCCTGATCAAAGGCGGTATCATTGCCGAGGCAACGCTCCAATGCGAGCTGCCCGAAGATGAAACCAAACTCTTCCGCTTCAATCTGTTCCGCGAAGTGCCGAAGGCTTGAAACGATGTCATAAACAACAGGGAGTTGCCGAGAAAATCGGCAACTCCCTGTTACTTTTCGGAAGTCAAGGTTTGCGAGGTATAGGTCGCG
>SFZB01000052.1 GCA_004558975.1 bacterium | reverse complement strand
GTCGCTCATCACGTCCTTTACCGATCAGGAACTGAAATACGTTCTTGACGAAATGTTCCTCGATGATACCGTCGATATGATCGAGGAGATGCCCGCCAACGTGGTGCAGCGTATCATCGCAAACAGCACCCCGGACGACAGACGCGCGATCAACGAGCTTTTGAAGTACCCGCCCGACAGCGCCGGCGGCATCATGACGACCGAGTTTGTCCGGCTGGAACAACACATGACCGTGCGGGACGCTATCCGGGAAATCCGGCGCGTCGGCGTCAATAAAGAGACAATCTATACCTGTTACGTCACAGACGATAACCGGCACCTGCTCGGTATCGTCACGGCGAAGGACCTGCTCCTCTCGCAGTCGGATACACCGATCGCGGATCTGATGGAGGAGAACGTCATTTCCATCGGGACACTGGAAGATCAGGAAACGGCGACGCAACTAATGACGAAGTACAGTCTCATGGCACTCCCCGTCGTCGATACGGAGAACCGTCTCGTCGGTATCATCACCGTCGACGATGCTTTGGACGTCATTCACGATGAGACAGAGGAAGACTTCTCCAAGATGGCGGCTATGACGCCGACGGAGACGCCGTACCTGCGTACCACTCCGTGGCGCCTGTGGCTGAACCGCTTCCCGTGGCTCGCGCTCCTGATGGTTTCCGCGACCTTTACGGGGATTATCATTTCCTCTTTTGAGGCGGCACTTGCCAAGGTCGTCGTCCTCACCGCCTTTATCCCGATGCTGATGGACACGGGCGGGAACTCCGGCTCGCAGTCCTCCGTTACGGTCATCCGTAACCTGTCGCTCGGCGAAGTGACAATGGGCGACTGGTGGCGTATCGCGTGGAAAGAAGCCCGCGTCGCCATCCTCTGCGGACTTTCTCTCGGCGCTCTCGCGTTCGGGAAGGTGATGCTCGTCGACCGGCTGATCATGCACAATTCCGCCGTTACCTGGCAGGTGGCGTGGACCGTCGCGGCGACGCTCTGCGTGACCATTCTGATCGCCAAGCTGATCGGCTGCCTGCTTCCCATTTTCGCGCGGCGGATCGGGCTCGACCCCGCGGTCGTCGCCAGCCCGTTCATTACGACCATTGTCGACGCTATTTCGCTCCTTGTTTATTTTGCGATTGCGCGTGCGACCATCCCGGGGCTTGCGTAACCCCTTAGCCGGGTGCTTTACCGAAAGGCAAAGCACCCGGTTTTCTTTTTGGGAAATGTCCTAAAATACGGACAGAATGCTTGACACTCCGGGCAAAAAACGTCATAATAGTAGCAACTCTTGTGCAGCCACGTTTGGGGGAGGGGAGACTATGCCGAAATGCGCCGAACAAAAGACCCGCTTGCTTTCGCTCCTGTCACTGCTCGAGCGCGAGACGGACGAGGAACATCCGCTCACCGAGGAGCGTCTGCGCGCGATGCTCGCCGCCCGTGGTATTGACGCGGAGCGGAAGACCGTGCTCGACGACCTCCACGCTCTCGCGGATTACGGCTACGACGTCGTCAACCGGCGCGGCAGAGGCGGCGGCTTTTTCCTCGCCTCGCGCACATTTGAATTGGCAGAGTTGAAACTGCTGGTCGATGCCGTGCAGTCCTCCAAGTTCATCTCGGAGAAAAAGAGCCGCACCCTCATTGAAAAGCTCTGCCAGCTGACCTCCCGCTATGCGGCGGGGAGCCTCGCGAGACAGGTGTATGTCTCGGGACGCGTCAAAACGGAGAATAAAGCCATTCTTTACGCCGTCGACGCGATTCATACCGCTATCGCCGAAAATCGACGCATCACGTTCCTGTATAGCGAGTGGACGATCGAAAAGACGCTTCGTCCGCGCCGCGGCGGCGCGCGGTACGAGATCAGCCCCTACCTTCTGACATGGGAGGACGGCTATTATTATATGGTGGGATATGATGCCGCCGCCGGCACCGCCAAGCACTTCCGCGTCGATAAAATGTCGGACGTCGTACCGGGCGCCTCGCCGAGGGACGGCGCCGCCTGGTTTGCCGGATTTGACCCCGCGGAATACACGCGTGAGACATTCGGAATGTACCATGGCGAGGAGACGTCCGTGACGCTCGACTGCGCCGAGAAACTGGTGGGCATTCTCATCGACCGCTTCGGAGACGGGATTACCTTCCGCCGTGCGGGGGAGGGGCGGGTACTGTGCACCGTGCGTGTGCGTGTCTCACCTGTATTCCTCGCGTGGGTGATCGGCTACGGGCGCGAGATGCGCATCGTCTCCCCCTTGTCGGTCGCCGTTGAGCTGCAACAACTGGCGCGTGATGCCCTTACCGAACTACATGAAACGGAGAACAGCCATGTTTGAAATCAAAGAAAAACGCTATTTGAATCCGACCGTTGTTTATATGGCGATAGACGCCCCTCTGATTGCGAAGAAAGCACAGCCGGGGCAGTTCGTCATTCTCCGCGTCTCCGATACGGGAGAGCGGATTCCGCTGACCGTCGCGGACTATGACGCGGCGGCGGGGACGGTCTCAATCATCTTTCAGGTGGTCGGCTCGACGACAGAGCAACTTGCCCACATGCAGGTGGGCGACGCCCTGCACGACTTTGTGGGGCCGCTCGGGAAACCCACGCATACCGACGGATTGCATCGCGTCGCCGTGGTCGGTGGCGGGGTCGGGTGCGCGATCGCGTACCCCGTTGCGAAAAAACTATCGTCGCTCGGTTGCGAGGTGCATAGCATCATCGGCTTCCGCGAAAAGGATCTGGTGATCCTCGAGGACGAATTTCGTGCTGTCAGCCGAAAGACGTTCCTGATGACCGACGACGGTTCCGCCGGGGAAAAGGGGCTCGTGACCGATGCCCTGCGCCGTCTTCTCGAAGGCGGGGAAACGTATGATGAGGTCATTACGATAGGACCGCTCCCTATGATGAAATTCGTCTGTCTGCTCACGCGCGAGTTCGGGGTGAAGACCATCGCTTCGATGAACCCCATCATGATCGACGGTACGGGTATGTGCGGCGGCTGCCGCCTCTCCGTCGGCGGTAAGACGGTGTTCGCCTGCGTGGACGGACCCGAGTTCGACGGTCACGAGATCGACTTTGACGAATGTATGGCGCGCTCGACCATGTACGCGCCGTTTGAACGCGAGCGGCGGGAGGAGACCTGCCGGCTCTTCCGGGAGGATCAGTAAAATGCCGAATATGACACCGAAGAAATATCCGATGCCGACACAGGCGCCCGAGGTGCGCGCCCATAATTTTGAGGAGGTCACGCTCGGTTATACGCCCGAGACGGCAATCGCCGAGGCACAGCGCTGCCTGCATTGTAAGACGCGCCCCTGCGTCTCCGGCTGTCCCGTGCGGATTGCGATCCCCGATTTTATTGAGAAGGTCGCGGCGGGAGACTTCGCCGCCGCTTATGAGATCATTACACGCTCTTCTTCGCTCCCTGCCGTCTGCGGGCGTGTCTGCCCGCAGGAAAACCAGTGTGAGGGGAAGTGCGTCCGCGGGATCAAGGGCGAGCCCGTCGCCATCGGCAGACTGGAACGCTTTGTCGCTGACTGGCACCGCGCAAACGTAAAGACGCAGCCGGAAAAACCGCGCCCGAACGGGCATAAAGTCGCCGTCGTCGGCTCCGGCCCCGCAGGGCTTGCCTGCGCCGGTGACCTCGCCAAGCGCGGCTATGCCGTGACAGTGTTCGAGGCGCTCCACACGCCGGGCGGCGTCCTCGTCTACGGGATCCCCGAGTTCCGTCTGCCGAAAGCGATTGTCGCCGCCGAGATCGAGAACCTGCGTGCCCTCGGTGTCGAGATTGCCACCAATATGGTCATCGGCAGAGTGCTCACGGTCGATGAGCTCATGGGCGACATGGGCTTTGAAGCGGTCTTTATCGGGAGCGGCGCGGGTCTGCCTCGCTTCATGGGCATTCCCGGAGAGAACCTAAAAGGCGTTTACAGCGCGAATGAGTACCTCACACGCTCCAACCTGATGAAAGCCTACCTCCCGACATCCGAGACGCCAATCATGCACGCGAAGCGCGTGGCGGTCGTCGGCGGGGGCAACGTCGCCATGGACGCGGCGCGTACCGCCCTGCGCCTCGGTGCGGAAAAGGTTTATATCGTGTACCGCCGCAGTATGGAGGAACTCCCCGCCCGTCGCGAGGAGGTCGAGCACGCCGAGGAGGAAGGGGTCGAGTTCCGGCTCCTGACGAATCCCGTCGCCATTCACGGCTATCGGAACCCCGATGACCGCCGCGACCCGAAGAACGGGTTTGTCACGGGGATTGAATGTGTCGGCATGGAACTCGGAGAACCCGATGAGAGCGGTCGCCGCCGCCCGCGCGAGATCCCCGGGTCGGAACATACGCTCGAGGTCGACGCTGTCGTCATGGCGATCGGCACCTCGCCGAATCCGCTGATGAAGCAGACGACCGAGGGGCTCGAGGTCAATCGGCATGGTGGTATCGTCGTCGAGGAAGCCACGGGGCTGACCTCCAGACCCGGCGTCTTTGCCGGGGGTGATGCCGTGACCGGCGCCGCCACCGTCATTCTCGCCATGGGGGCGGGGAAGACCGCCGCCGACGCCATCGACGCATACATTATGGGAGATAAGTAACATTCCATGCGCTTTAATGCCCATTTCTTTGCCCGGAAGTGGGCGTCTGTACTTGACAGCAGCGGGGAAACTTGGTACAATGTCAATCGGTTATGTACCAATTACCCGCCTTCGGAATTTCAAAAAGGAGTAGTATTATGTACAGCATCAAAAAGACGGAACGGGTCTATGAACCGATTAGCAGTTTTTACAATCTGGTAGAGCATTTTGCAGGATTTGGAGATAGAATCGCTTACCGTTACTTTGTGGACGGTGGAAAGAACCTTGCGGAGATGACCTACGGCGAATTCGCCGCGATGGTGCGCGACGAGGCGGCGGGGCTCTCCGCCCTCGGGCTTGCCGGTCGGCGCGTCGCCGTCATCGGTGAGACTTCGCCCGAGTGGGTTGCGACGTTCCTCGCTATCGTGACCTCCGGCGGCGTCGCCGTCCCGATGGATAAGGAACTGGCGATCCCCGAAATTGAGGGGCTCCTCGCCTCTGCGGAAATCGAGGGCATCGTGTATTCGCCCACCTTCGCGCATAAATTTGACGGCGCGATCGCGTCGCACCCGTCCCTGAAATTCTTCGTTCCGATGAAACCCGCGGACGATGAGTTGATCGATGAGAAGGTGATTCCCCTTGCCAAAATCATGGAGGCAGGGAAAGCCAACGCCGGCTACACCCCGGCGCCCCCGACGGATCTGAACAGGCTGACGGTCATGCTCTTCACCTCCGGTACGACCGGTACGTCCAAGTGCGTCATGCTCTCCGAGAAAAACATGGTGACGGCGATTAACGGCGGGTGCGAAGCGGTGAACTTTACGCCGGACGATACGGTCGTCTCCGTCCTTCCGATCCACCATACCTACGAGCTCTCGCACGGTATGTTTTCGGCGATGAACTACGGGATGGTCGTCTGCATCAATGACTCTCTCAAGCACGTTTTGAAGAACTTCAAACTGTTCCGCCCGACGGGGCTTGTCCTTGTGCCGCTGTTCGTCAATACCATGTACCAGCGGATTATGAAGGAAGCGGAGAAAACCGGGAAGAAGCGCAAGTTGCGCGTCGGCATGAAGATCTCGCGCTTCCTGCGCCACCTGAAGATTGACGTGCGGAAAAAACTGTTCCGCGACGTGCAGGAAGCGTTTGGCGGCAGACTCGTGAAGATCATTTCCGGCGGCGCTCCGTTGAACCCCAAAATGTGCGACGAGTTCTTTGAATTCGGCATTCAGATCTCCGAGGGGTATGGCATCACGGAATGCTCTCCCCTGATCTCCGTTAACCCGTATTTCGCCGCAAAGGATTATTCCGTCGGACCCGCAATCCCCGGGTGTCGCGCGCGGATTGAACTGGACGGTCGGATCCTGCCGCCCGGCGAGACGGGCGAGATCGTCGTCTCGGGCGATAACGTCATGCTCGGCTACTATCATAACGACGAGGCGAACGCCGCGGTCTTTACCGAGGACGGCTGGTTCCGCACCGGCGATATGGGGCATATGGACGAGGACGGTTATATCTACATTACCGGTCGTTGCAAGTCCGTCATCGTGCTGGAGAACGGTAAGAACGTGTTCCCCGAAGAGATCGAGGAGTACCTTGCCAACGTCGAGGGAGTGAAAGAGAGCGTTGCCGTCGGACGGAAAGCCGAGGGGAGCGATGAGATCATTCTGACGGCGATCGTGGTGCCGGACTTCGACGCGTTCCCGAAGGGGGCGACCGATGAAGAGATTTACAAAGTTCTCCATGAACGTATTGTCGCCATGAATAAGAAACTCGCATCTTTCAAGCAGGTGCGTGCGCTTGAGATTCGCCGTGAGGAGTTCCCGAAGACCACCTCGCGTAAGATCCGTCGCCACCTGATTCACTGAACAAAAGAGAAAAGGCGCCCGGGTACGGGCGCCTTTTCCGAGAGGAACTGCCATGAAACCGCGTGTGATTTTGTTTGATCTGGACGGGACGCTGACCGATTCCGCCCCCGGTATTGTCCGATGTGTGGAGGAGAGCCTGAAGCCGTTCGGTCTGACGGTTGATCCTGCCGTCGTGACGGGCTTTATCGGACCTCCGCTCACCTGGTCGTATCCGCATTACTGCGGGCTCAGCGCCGAGGATACGATGCGCGCCGTCGCACTCTTTCAGGCGCGATATGCCGAGGTAGGGAAGTTTGAGAACAGCGTGTACGAGGGGATTCCCGAGACGCTTGCGGCGCTCCGCGCCCGCGGATATGTCCTCGGTGTCGCGACCTCCAAGCCGGAAGTGTTCGCAAAGGAGATTATCGGGCATTTTGCCCTGGGCGGCTATTTTGATGTGATCGCTGGCGGTCTGCTCAGCGAGGGAGGCACCAAAGCGGATGTGATCCGCGCGGCTCTCGCCACGCTCGGCGCGACGCCCGGAGAGACCGCAATGGTCGGGGATCGCCGCCATGACATGATCGGCGCCCGCGAGGTGGGCACCACCGGGGTCGGCGCCCTTTGGGGCTTCGGCGACGAGAGGGAACTCACGGAGAGCGGCGCCGC
>SFZB01000051.1 GCA_004558975.1 bacterium | reverse complement strand
TTTCTATATAAGGTTTTGATAAGAAAATGTAAGATTGCGCGCGGGCGAGGGGTATTGTTTACAGAACGTTCACATATGAAAAGGGCACAAAAGGTATCATAATATGAGTTACTTTCCGCCGGGCACCCGGCGGTGCAACCGAAAAACACCGAAAAGGAAACGACATGATTACAGTCAGCAACCTGACCTTTGCCTTCGGCACGCAGACGCTCTTCAAGGACGTCGACCTCAAATTCACGAACGGGAACTGCTACGGCATCATCGGCGCGAACGGCGCCGGGAAGTCGACGTTCTTAAAACTCCTGTGCCGCGAGCTCGAGCCGACGCGCGGCGAGATTTCGATCCCCGACAAGACGAGAATGTCGGTTCTGAAACAGAACCACTTCGCCTTTGACGAATATACCGTCCTCGACACCGTCATCATGGGCAACCCGAAACTGTACGACGTGATGAAGGAAAAGGACGCCATCTACATGAAAGAGGACTTTTCCGACGAGGACGGACTGCGCGCCTCCGAGCTGGAAGCCGAGTTCGCCGAGATGGGCGGCTGGGAGGCGGAGTCCGACGCCTCACGTTTAATCCAGGGGCTGGGGCTGTCCGCCGACCTGCTCTATGATACCATGGCGTCGCTCGAAGAGAGCCAGAAGGTCAAGGTGCTCCTCGCGCAGGCGCTGTTCGGCAACCCGGATATTATTCTGCTCGACGAGCCGACGAACGGTCTCGACCTCGATGCCGTACACTGGCTCGAGGAGTTCCTCATGGACTATTTCGGGACGGTGCTGGTCGTCTCGCACGACCGTCACTTCTTGAACGACGTCTGCACGAACATCGTCGATATCGACTACGGCAAAATCAAGATGTACGTCGGTAACTACGAGTTCTGGTACGAGTCCTCCCAGCTCATGCAACGCATGATGAAACAACAGAACAAGCGCGCCGAGGACAAAATCCGCGAGCTCGAGACGTTTATCGCGCGGTTCTCCGCGAACAAGTCCAAGTCCAATCAGGCGACCTCCCGCCGTAAACTCCTCGAGAAGATCACGATCGAGGAACTGCCGGCTTCCTCCCGCCGTTATCCCTTCATCGGGTTCGATATGGACAGAGAAGCAGGGAAAGACATTCTGCAGGTCGAGGGGCTCGGCTACGAGGAGGGCGGCGAGACGCTGTTCCGCGATGTGTCGTTCCTTGTCGGGCGGGGGGAGAAGATCGGCTTCGTCGGCGACGAGCGGTCGGTGACGGCGCTCTTCCGGTGCCTGATGGAAGAACTCACGCCGACGGCGGGGAAATTCCACTTCGGCGTCTCAATCACTACGTCCTATTTCCCGCGGGACAACACGCCGTATTTCGAGGGGCATGACGAGTCCATTCTCGACTGGATCCGCCCCTACTCCAAGGATCCGAAGGAGACCTATCTGCGTGGGTTCCTCGGTCGTATGCTGTTCTCAAACGACGCGGTGTACAAGCCGGTGAACGTCCTCTCCGGCGGCGAGAAGGTACGGTGTATGTTTTCGCGCATGATGCTGTTCGGCTCCAATATGCTGGTGATCGACCAGCCGACCAACCACCTCGACCTGGAATCCATCACCGCCGTCAACAACGGTATGCGTGACTTTAACGGCAACATTCTCTTCGCGTCGCACGACTATGAGATTATGAGCACGGTCGCCGACCGTATCATCGAGGTGACGCCCGAGGGAATGTTCGACTTCCGCGGCACCTACGAGGAGTACCTCGCGGCGCGCGGCAAAGCGTAAAGGAGAGACTATGGCAGAGTTTGATGCGGCGGCGTTCGGGGCGACGCTCGGGCGGGCGTTCTCCGAGAACGGTATCGGGGGGATGCTTAGTTTCGACCGGGTAAAGACATTGACGGCGATGACCGAACGCCTGCTCACCGAGAATGAAAAATACAATCTCACGGCACTGACCGACCCCGGCAAGATCGCGCTCCTGCACTATGCGGACTGCGCCCTGATCACGAAGTATATGAAGAAGGGGGCGACGGTCATCGACGTCGGCTGCGGCGCCGGGTTCCCGACCCTGCCGCTCGCGGTGTTGCGCCCGGATTTACAGCTCCTCGCCGTGGATTCGACCGAGAAAAAGGTGGCGTATGTCCGTGAGACGGCGCGCCTCTTCGGGCTGGACAACGTGACGTGTCTGACCGCGCGGGCGGAGGAAATCGCCGCCGACGGGAATTATCGGGAACGCTTCGACTATGCGACGGCACGCGCCGTGACAGAGATGCGCTCGCTCGCGGAGTTGCTCCTGCCGTTCGTGAAGGTCGGCGGAGAGATGATTGCCATGAAGGGCAAGAACGCCGCCTACGAGACGGCGGGCGCCAAACGCGCGCTTGCGATCCTCGGGGGAGAGGTCGTCGCAATCGACGAGACCCCCCTGCGTTCCGCCGCCTACGGCGAGCAGAGCCACGCCGCCGTGCGGATTGCCAAACGGAAAAAGACCCCGGCGGCGTATCCGCGCGCATGGGCGCAGATCTCCAAAAAACCGCTGTAAAACGACAAAAGGAGCGAATTTGCTCCTTTTTTCGTTATCGCGGTAACGATGCCTTGACAGGGGCGCACACGTGCGATATAATATTAAAGTTAAATTGGTAACAAGGAGAGCGTTATGCGGAATAAAATCTCTCTTGCCGGCGACCTCGGCAGCGGGAAGTCCACCGTCGCGGATA
This sequence comes from bacterium, assembly GCA_004558975.1. GTDB lineage: Bacteria > Bacillota > Clostridia > Oscillospirales > CAG-272 > UBA1740. The sequence continues at coordinate 4,418 of SFZB01000051.1, read as the reverse complement.
TCCTTGCGCCGAGGATCGGCGCGGAATACTACGGCACGGGTGTCATCGCACGCGAGATCGCGGCCTCGATGGGAATGGACATCGCGGCTTTCAATATCTTCATGGAGACGCATCCGGAACAGGATCGGGCGTTTGACGACCGGCTGATCGCGCTCTCGGACGACCCCCGCACGCTCATCATCGACTCGCGCATGGCGTGGCATTTCACGCGGGAGACGTACCGCGTGTATCTCACGACCGACCCCACCGTCGCCGCTATCCGCATCATGCAGGCGGGACGGCAGGCGGAGAAGTTCTCCTCGCTCGAGGAGGCGACGGCGCGGATTCGCGCCCGCAAGATGAGTGAGAAGAAACGCTACTTCGACCTCTACGGCGTCGACTGCAAGAACCTGGAAAACTATGATCTGGTGGTCGATACGACGTACGCCACCCCGGAGGAAGTCGCCGAGGAGATCGAGCGCGGCTACCGCGCATGGCAAGCGGGCGAGAACGAACGCCGCCGACTGCTTTGCCCGCGCCGCCTTTGCTACCCGGATACGGCGCCCGACCCGGCGCTCGTCGACGCGTGCCATACCGCGCTGGAACTCGGTACCCCGGTGCCGACCCCGGCGGTCGTGCCGCTTAACGACGCCTTCTATCTTGTGTCGGGGGCGGAGGTCGCGCTCGCGTACTCGCTCCTTGACAGTACCTTCCTGCCCGTCCGGCTCGCCGAAGCGGCGGTGGAGGTGGATCGCTTTGTAAAAATGGAGGATTCTCTCTGATGATCGCACTCAAACAGCGTACCGCCGCGCTCCTCGCGGAGCGGATCGCCGCGGAATTTCCGGGCGCAACGCTGACGGCGGACGAACTCTTCGCCATGTTTGAATACCCGCCCGACGCGAACATGGGCGACCTCGCGCTCCCGTGCTTCAAGCTGTCGAAATCGCTCCGCCGCGCACCGGCGATGATCGCGACGGCGCTCGCCGGGGCATTCGAGGGGAACACGCTGTACGCCAAAGTCGAGGCGGTCGGCGGGTACCTCAACTTCTTCTTTGACGGGGCGGGGCTTGCCGCCCGCGTCACCTCCGAGGTCGCCGAACGCGGCGAGACCTACGGCTCTCCGATGGACGGGGTGGGGAAGACGGTCGTCCTCGACTATTCCTCGCCGAACGTGGCGAAGCCGTTCCATATCGGGCATCTCGGCACGACGGTCATCGGGCATTCGCTCAAACTCCTGCACAAGTTCGCGGGGTGGAACTGCATCGGCATCAACTACCTCGGCGACTGGGGGACACAGTTCGGAAAACTGATCGTCGCCTACAAGAAGTGGGGCAGCCGGGAAGAAATCGAGCGGGGCGGTATCGACAGTCTCGTTGCGCTTTATGTGAAAATCAATAACGCGATTGCCGAAGAGGAGGGCACCGCCCTCGCGGACGCCGCCCGCGCGGAGTTTCACAAGATGGAACTCGGCGACGAGGAGAATATCGCGCTCTGGAAATGGTTCATTGAGATTTCGCTCGCCGAGTACGAAAAGACGTATAAGCAGCTCGGCATCACGTTTGACTCCTACAAGGGCGAGAGCTTCTACACCGATAAAATGCCGGCGCAGGTCGAAAAACTGCGCGAAATGGGGTTGCTCAAGATTGATGACGGCGCGTCCATCGTGGATCTTGAAGCCTACGGGATGCCGCCCTGCCTGATCCTCAAGCGCGACGGCTCGACCCTCTACCCGACGCGTGACATCGCGGCGGCGGTGTATCGGAAAGAGACATATCACTTTGACCGCATGATCTACGTCACGAGTGCCCAGCAGTGCCTGCACTTCCAACAGTGGTTCAAGGTGGTGGAACTCATGGGGTACCCGTGGTACGGGGAACTCGTCCATGTGCCTTACGGCACGGTGTCCGTCAACGGGGAGAAACTGGCGACCCGGACGGGGAACGTGGTATTGCTCCGCGACCTGTTCGCGCAGGCGATCGAAAAGGTCAAGGCGATCATGGTCGAGAAGAATCCGGCGCTCGCGGGCAGAGACGATATTGCCGAGCAGGTCGGCGTCGGGGCAGTGGTGTTCCATTACCTGTCGAACAACCGGATCCGCGATATCAACTTCGTCCTCGAGGACGCGCTGTCTTTTGACGGGAACACGGGACCTTATGCGCAGTACACCTACGCGCGCACCTGCTCCGTCTTAAAAAAGTACAATGGTACAGCGACGTGGCGCGCCGAGAGCGCGACCGCCGAGGAGGCGGCGCTCGCCAAGACGATTGCCATGTTCCCCGAGCGCGTCGAGGCGGCGCTTGCGGACTATGAGCCGTCGGTGATCACGCGCTATATTCTTGACCTCGCGGCGGCGTTCAACCGCTTCTACCACGAGTGCAAGATCCTGAACTGCGAGGACGAGATCACGCGCGAGAGCCGCGTGGCGCTCACCGCCGCGACCAACCGGGTGCTGGGCACCGCCCTGCATCTGATCTGCCTTTCCACCCCCGAACAGATTTAATGATTGAATAACGGACTGAGGAGATTACCATGAGCGGACATAGTAAATGGAACAACATCAAACACAAGAAAGAAAAATCCGATGCCGCAAAGGCGAAGGTGTTCACCCGTATCGGGAAGGAGATGGCGGTCGCCATCAAGGCGGGTGGCGCCGACCCGAACGTCAACAGCAAACTGCGTGACCTGATTGCCAAGGCGAAAGCCAACAACGTGCCGAATGACAACATTGAGCGCGTACTCAAAAAGTTCTCCGAGGCGAAGGATATCGACTTTGAGGAGATCACCTACGAAGGGTACGGTCCCTCCGGTGTCGCCGTCATTGTCGAGACCGCGACGGATAACCGTAACCGCACGGCGGGCAATATCCGCTCCTACTTCTCGAAGTACCATGGCAACATGGGGAACTCGGGTTGCGTCTCCTTCATGTTTGAGGAGAAGGGCGTCATCGAGATCATCGACGAGGATGAGGAAATCGACGAGGAGAAACTCATGGAGGCGGCGCTCGAAGCGGGTGCGACCGACTTTGACGGCTCCGACGGCGTATATGAGATCTATACCGAGACGGACGACGTGACCGCCGTTGCCGAAGCTCTCACGAAACTGGGCTACAAATTGGAGAGCGCCGACCGCGCGATGGTGCCGTCTTCTTACGTGACGCTCAGCGGCGAGGACGACATCAAGTTCATGAACCTCCTGCTCGAAAAACTGGAAGAGGACGACGACGTAACGAACGTTTTCCATAACTGGGAGGCGTAAGCCCCGGGTCGCTCCCGGCTACAGCCGCACGGCATGACGACTTTTTTGTCAAACGGTTGACATTCCCGTACGGCTGTGATACAATAAACCCCGGTCATAAAGGGATATAGCCAAGTCGGTTAAGGCACAGGACTTTGACTCCTGCACGCGCTGGTTCGAGTCCAGCTATCCCTGCCAAAACAGCCCCTCGGCTTGCCCGAGGGGCTGTTTTGGCAGGGTTTGTTCAACTTGTATCGGCGCGCGCAGGAGCAAAGTTCTGCGCGAGAATGCGGAGCATTCTTTTAGGCAGACTTGCTCCGCAAGTCTGCAGCACAGATGACTTTGACTTCCTGCGCGCGAAGCTGTCCTTACCGAGTTTCCCTCGGCTCGTCCGAGGGGCTGTTTTGGCAGGGCTTGTTCAACTTGTATCGGCGCGTGCAGGAGCAAAGTTCTGCGCGAGAATGCGGAGCATTCTTTTAGGCAGACTTGCTCCGCAAGTCTGCAGCACAGATGACTTTGACTTCCTGCGCGCAAAGCCTTTCTTGCCGAGTTCCCCTCGGCTCGTCCGAGGGGCTGTTGCGGTGTTCCTTTCAAAGTTTCTTGCGCGATTGAGATTGAAAATCGGGAAGATTTATGGTATAACAAAATATCGATAAATCGGAATTTGCAGGTGTGATTGATGAGAATTGTAGAAGTTACAGAAAACAAAAAACAATATCTTGATTTGCTCCTGTTGGCGGATGAGCAGGAAGATATGGTTGACCATTATCTCTATAAAGGTAAAATGTATGTTCTTGATGATGACGGAGTGAAATGCGAGTGTGTCGTAACGGACGAAGGGAATGGAATACTTGAAATTAAGAATATCGCTACAGTTCCCCCATTTCAGCGAAAAGGCTATGCCAAAGCACTGATTGAATTTCTTGTTGAACAATACCGTGGACAATTTTCGATACTGCAAGTGGGAACCGGCGACAGCCCGTTGACGATACCCTTTTATGAAAAATGTGGCTTTATACGCTCGCATACCGTGCCAAATTTCTTTACGGATCATTATGATCACCCGATATATGAGTGTGGTGTACACCTTGTAGATATGGTGTATTTGCAAAGGCCTCTATAAAACCAATTCCAGTTTGTCGAATTGAATAATGGTTACATAGTCACCTGGTTTTTCACGAAATCAGGTGACTTTTTCTTTTGTT
>SFZB01000050.1 GCA_004558975.1 bacterium | reverse complement strand
CGAAAATGCTAGGGCGAACGAATGGTTTCTCCGATCCATGAAAAAGTTCGCTCCGGCTCCTCACGCTTGTCTCGGGGTACAAAAGTTGAGCAATAGCTGGCGCAGTGGCGCAGATAAGGGCGGAGACTAGCCCCCAAAATAATATAATGGGCAACCGATGTTGGCTTTTCAAAGGTAAACGAAAAGCCATGTCGGTTGCCTTAGCTTTAAGAGGTGCGGGCGACGGGTGGTCGCCCCCACAGAACGCAATCGCTTGTTCTTTCGGGTTCGATTTCGCGGAGGTGATGACCGTCTGCGGGAGCCCCAAAATGCTTCAAAGTTTTCGGGGAGGGCGCGGGAGCCCCCTTTTGAACAAAGGGGTTCTCACAAAAAATCCGTTTACTCTCCTTGCCCGGTGCCGGGGACGCGGCAGGAGATGGGGGCAGACCAGTTCTCGCGGCGGTAGTAAGTGACTTCGCAGGTCGCGAGGTTAAAGACGACGCTCCACTCGGTGGAGGAGCCGGGAACATTGAAGTTGGATTTGGCGACGGAAGAAAGCGCTTCGCGGACGCCCTCCGCATCAAGGATGGCTTCTCCTTTTTCGTTCTCGGCAGCCTCCAGTTTTGTCAGGAGGGTTTGATAACGCTCCATCGACTGGTTGGTGCCGATACCGTATTTGTTTGTGCCGCTGACATCGTTCGGCGTGAGATAGAAGTTCGTGACAGCCGGGGTGTCCGTTACATACATCTGTCCGTTGATATACTCCACCACAACACTCTTTCCGGTCCGGTCGGCCATGGCAAAATGGAAGAGCTCTCCGCCGCCGGGGATTGACATGCTGTAGTTGCCGAGGAGGGCAATCGCTTCATCAACGGTGGCGGCGCGGTTCAGCAACAGTCGGATGGCGGATGTGAAGTTGATGGGGGTTTTGCCGGGCGCCGTCTGATGTGCCGAGACGCTGGGGTCCTTAATCATGTTGACAGCGATTGTAAAGCCTTTTTCGTTCATGCCGTCGAGCGGGAAGTAAAGAGCCGCTTTTAGTCGGTTTTCCAGTGACATGGAGTAGAGTCCGAGTCCGCACTTCGCAACAATGGCGGTGTTGATGGTGGAAATCGAGCAGTAGTCCCCGCCGTCCGTCGGCTTGTTGACCAGAATCATCCCGTCGGATTTTTCCCAGTCGAGATTGCGCCCGAACAGCGCTTCGCCGTCGGCGTTCTTCGCGGTAATCGTGCTGCAGGCAAAGCCGATACCGTCGCTCTCCGGGTCGCTGTCCGTCGACGCGGTGGGTTTGCCGCTCAGCCATGCAAGAAGGTATTTTGTCAGCGCAGCTTCTCCGGCGGCACCGACCTTCAGAAAGTTGTCAAGCTCGTTGTCGCCCTCATAGGAGGAGAAATAAAAATCAGAGGTTAATTTGTCTTGTTTCACGATAGGCTCCGGTTTCGGTGTGGGCTCCGGCTCCGGTTCGGGTTCCGGATCGGGCGTGGGTTCAGCGGGCGTCGGCTTTGGCGCGGGCTCCGTCTTGTCAGAGTTGCTCGGTGTCGGCGTGGTGCCCGGTTCTTCCGGCTCCCCACCGCAGGAAAGGCTGGTGAGGATCAGAACCGCCGCAATGCCGAGACACAGGGCGGCGCGCAGTCATTTCAGCAGTCATTTCATGTGAACTTTTCTTGCTTTTTGCAAATGTGACGAACTGCCAATACCGTACAGTACGATGCTTGCCACCTCGTTCGTCCGCTTTCAGCATAGCAAAAATAGGTGAACGAAAAAAGAATTTACAAAAAATCGGAAAAATAGCAATAATTTTAGTAATATTGTCAATCCTTGCACACGGACAGACGGGGAGACGGCGAGAAAAATAGGTGTTGAAATGCGGTTTTACTTATGATATACTGTTTTATATCAAATTACGCGCGCCGGAGGAATTTTCGCAAGTGGATGTATCGTATGTGCGCCGTAACGCGGAGCGGATCCTCGATGAAGTGGCGTCTCTCGCCGCGGAAGCGGGGCAACCGATGCCGCGGCTCGTCGCCGTGACGAAGAGCGGCACCGATGAAGAAGTCGCGGAACTGCTGGCGACGGGGTTGATCCGCGAGATCGGTGAAAACCGCACCGACCGTTTCCTTGCCCGCCGTGCACTCGCCGCGGCGCTCGGTCACACGCCACGCTTTCATCTCATCGGGTCTTTGCAGACCAACAAGGTGAAGACGGTCGTCGGCAAGACTGACCTGATCCAGTCGCTCGACAGCGAACGGCTCGCCGCCGAGATCGACAAACGCGCCGCCGCGGCGGGCGCGGAGACGGTGGAGTGCCTCCTCGAGGTCAACAGCGGGCGCGAAGCCGCGAAAGGCGGCGTCCTGCCCGAGGACGCGGAGGCGCTCGCCGATGTGGTCCGGGCGTATCCGCATATCCGGCTCCGCGGGGTGATGACCATGGGTCCCGTCGGCGCCGAGGCAAGCGTCACGGCACGCTGTTTTGCCGAGACGCGGGAACTCTACCGGCGTTTCGCCGCCGAAGGACGATTTTCCGGAGAGCCGATCCTCTCCATGGGTATGAGCGGATCCTATCGGATCGCCATCGCCGAGGGCGCCAACATGGTGCGTATCGGGCGGGCGTTCTGGATACATGAATAAAAAACACGCAAGACACAAAAAGGAGAATCACAATGGGTATTTTTTCGTTTGGACGGAGATCGGATATGGAGACTTATGACGGCGACGGGTACTATGAGGACGTGACGCCGACCGAGACCGCGACGCCGGCGGCGCCTGCCGCCCCGACGGGGAACGGGCTGACGCTCGACGGGCGCGAGGGCGCCAATCTCGAACTCAAACTCGTCCGCCCCGAGACGTTCGAGGAAGTGACGACGATCGCCGATTATCTGCTTTCGGGCTGTACGGTGTTTCTGAACCTCGAGGCGACGGCGCCCGACGTGACCCGCCGCATTCTCGACTTTCTGACCGGAGTTGCCTACTCCGGCGGCGGACAGATCCAGAAGGGGTCTGCCTGCACGTATATCATCTCCCCCCGGAACGTGGACGTGAGCGACCCTTCCAAGACCAACTGAGATGCAGGCATTTTTGTATGTGATTGCGCGGACGGTGCAACTGCTGCTCGGATTCCTCGAGCTTGCCATGTTCCTGCGCGCGATTCTGTCGTGGTTCATCACCGATGACGAGAACCGGCTGATGCTGTTTCTCTACGCCGTGACGGAACCGATCATCCTGCCGATACGCGCGCTTTGCAGTAAGATTAAGGCACTCGACGAGTCGCCTTTGGACGTCCCGTTTTTCATCACGATGCTGCTCCTGACGCTCTTAAACGGACTCCTGCCGACGCTGAGGATATAAGGGGCGGACATGAAAGAAAAGTGGACACGCGCCAAAGCGGCGCTGAAAGAATTTTTCCTCGTCTCCGTGCCGCGTGGATTCCGCGCACGGTGGTACTACCTGCTCGTCGCGCTCGGCGCGATCGCGATCGACCAGATGACAAAGCGTATCGTCGTTTGGAAGATGCACCTCTATGAATCCGTGACGGTCATTCCGCACGTGCTGAGCTTCACGTATATCACGAACGACGGCGCCGCCTGGGGCATGCTCGACGATCACCGCTGGGTGTTCATGGTGCTGTCCGTCGTCGGCATCATTGCGTTCTCGCTGTATCTGTTCGGGAAGCGGAAGGGCAACCGCTGGATCGACCTCGGACTTGCCTTCGTCATCGGCGGGGGTGTCGGCAACATGATCGACCGCGTATTCCTGGGGGAGGTCGTGGACTTTCTCGACGCGACGTTTATGGACGTGTTCGGCGGTTTCCCCATCTTCAACGGGGCGGACTGCTTTGTGTGCGTCGGGGCGGTGATGCTGCTCATCGCGCTGGTGGTCGAAATGGTACGCGAGGGAAAAAAAGAAAAGCAGAAAAAGGCTGCCTCCGGGGAGGACAGCGGAGATACGGATCATGAAACTGACGGTCGGGACTGACGGCGCGCTCGCGCGTCTCGACGCGTATCTTGCCGATCATACGGCGCTCTCCCGCACCGCCGTCGCGCGCCTGTGCGCGGACGGCGCGATCCTTGTCGGGGGAAAGCCCGCCGCGAAGAATGCGCGTTTGACGCCCGGCACCGAAATCGCCTGGGAGGAGCCCGCCCCCACCCCCGCCGGGGTCGAGGCGCAGGAACTCCCGCTCGACATCGTCTATGAGGACGGCGACCTGCTCGTCGTCAATAAGCCGGTCGGCATGGTGGTACACCCCGCCCCCGGGAACCCGGACGGCACGCTCGTCAACGCTCTGCTTTTCCATTGTCGGGGAGAGCTCTCCGGCGTGGGGGGCGTGGAGCGCCCCGGGATCGTGCACCGCATTGATAAGGACACGGCGGGCTTGCTCGTCGTCGCCAAAAACGATTTTGCCCACGCGGGGCTGACCGTGCAGATGGCACACCACGGCATCAGCCGCGTGTATCACGCGCTCGCCGTCGGCGGCTTCCGCGAGGCGACGGGGACGGTCGATGCGCCGATCGGGCGCCACCCGAAAGACCGCAAGAAGATGGCGGTCATCCGCGACGGGAGCCATACGGCGCGGGAGGCGGTCACACACTATCGTGTACTGGAGGACTTCGGGAACGTGACCTACCTCGAACTCCGACTCGAAACAGGCAGGACGCACCAGATCCGCGTCCACATGGCGTCACTCGGGCATCCGCTCCTCGGCGACGCGCTGTATGGCGGCGGGCATACTGCTTTCGAGAAGTCGCACGCGGCGTATCTGCACGGACAGGCGCTGATCGCGAAAGAACTCTCGTTCCTGCACCCGAGAACCGGGGAGCAGATGCACTTTGAAGTGCCGCTGACCGCGGACTTTGAGAAACTCTTACAAATTCTTCGTACCCGGGGATAACGCCCCGGGTCGACTTCGGTAAAGGACGGACTATGACGACCCAAGAAGAAATCAGACGGCGGCGTACCTTCGCCATTATCTCGCACCCGGACGCCGGGAAAACCACGCTGACGGAAAAACTCCTGCTGTACGGCGGCGCGATCCAGTCCGCCGGCACCGTCAAGGGGAAGGCGAGCGACCGGCACGCCGTCTCCGACTGGATGGAACTCGAGAAGCAGAGAGGGATCTCCGTGACCTCCTCGGTCATGCAGTTCGAGTATGACGGCTACTGTATCAACATTCTGGACACCCCGGGGCATCAGGACTTCTCGGAGGACACTTATCGTACCCTCATGGCGGCGGACAGCGCCGTCATGGTCATCGACGCGGCGAAGGGCATCGAGCCGCAGACGCGCAAACTCTTCAAGGTCTGTGCGATGCGGCATATCCCGATCTTCACGTTCATCAACAAAATGGATCGCGAGAGCCGCGACCCCTTCGACCTGCTCGATGAACTCGAGAAAGAGTTCGGCATCGGCACCTACCCGATGAACTGGCCGATCGGGTGCGGGAACAGTTTCCGCGGCGTGTACGACCGGGAGAAAAAGGCGGTTTACGCGTTCGGAGAGGCGCACGCCGGCTCGCGCCGCCTGCAGGCAATCGAGTGTTCGCTCGACAACCTCGCGTCGCTCGGCGACCTCATGGACGAGTATCAGCAGAGAGATCTGCGCGACCAGGTGGAACTGCTTGACGGGGCGTGCTTTGACTTTGATCTCGCGGCGGTGCATGAAGGGCGGCTGTCGCCTGTGTTCTTCGGCTCCGCACTCAATAACTTCGGGGTGGAACTGTTCCTCAAGGAATTCCTGCGTCTGACGACCTCGCCCCTGCCGCGCGCGTGTGAGGAGGGCATCGTCGACCCGTTCGACGAGGGGTTCTCCGCCTTTGTCTTTAAGATTCAGGCGAACATGAACCGCGCGCACCGCGACCGTATCGCGTTCATGCGCATCGTGTCCGGCAAGTTCGACCGCGGGGAGGAATACTACCATGTGCAGGGCGGTAAGACCCTGAAACTTTCCCAGCCTCAGCAGATGATGGCGCAGGAGCGCGCGGTCATCGATACCGCCTACGCCGGGGACATCATCGGCGTGTTTGACCCGGGCATTTATGCGATTGGCGATACCATCTGCTCGCCTGCGCACAAGGTACGTTTCGAGGGCATCCCGACCTTCGCGCCCGAGATTTTCATGATGGTGGAGCAGCTCGACAGCATGAAGCGGAAGCAGTTCGCCAAGGGCATGACGCAGATCGCGCAGGAAGGCGCGATTCAGATGTTCTTCGAGCCCGGTGCGTCCATGGAGCGCGTAACGGTCGGCGTTGTCGGCACCTTGCAATTCGACGTGCTGAAATTCCGTATGAAGAGCGAATACAATGTCGAGTATCTGGCGACGCCCCAGCCCTATCGTGCCATTCGGCGCATCGTGGCGCCCGCCGACCCGAAGAACGTCAAATTCTTCGATAACAAGTGGGTGCAGGACGTGCGGGGGAACAATTTTGTCCTGTTCCAGAGCGAATATATGATCGGTTGGTTTTTGGAGCAGAACCCGGGGGTGGAACTCGTGGAGTTCGGGAAATAAACAGCAAAAAGGACGTCGGGCGACGTCCTTTTTTGTATCATGGGCGATATACATGAGGAGGAGCCGGATTTTCCGGTTCCTCCCCGATGAGACTGCTGCCGCGGAAACGCCGCCGACGGGTTTATTCCGCCGCCGAAAACATTTCTTTCCCGACCCCGCACAAGGGGCAGGTGAAATCATCGGGCAGATCTTCAAACTTCGTGCCGGGCGCAATTCCGTTCTCGGGGTCGCCCGCCGCCTCGTCGTATTCCCAGCCGCAGGCATCACACACATATTTCATGACGCATTTTCTCCTTTCTTTCGGATTCCGAAAATGATTTTACCGACCGCAAAAAGGAAAGCCGAAAGTGCCGTAAAGACAAGAACGAACAGATTGACTTTTTCTTTCCATTGCATGGCGAGGATAACGGCATTCCCGCAAGCGGCGACCAGCATCGGGAACCACTGCAGCAGATCCGCGCCGCTGCCCGTCATCACCCGTCGGAGGAGCAGAGTGAAAGAGATCACCAGCACCAGTGAAACCGCCGCCTCTATGATGTAGAACCGGGCGGCATGATCCATTTCGGACGGATATACGACCGGGATCGCCATGGAAAACGCCGTGAGGAAGAGCAGGGAATACCACCACGGGAACACCGCTCCCACGCCCCGGGTGGTTTGTACGGTACGCAGAATCATCGCCGCGATGATCATGCCGTAGGCGATGAACTGGACGGGCGCGATCGTATATTCCGTGTGTACCATGCCTGAAACAAGGAGCACGCCTGCGGTGACGGACAATATGGAATAGTCCGGCGTGACCGTACGGTCAAAAAGGCTCCTCCAAAAGCGTCCGTTCCGTGCCGCGAGCAGGAC
>SFZB01000049.1 GCA_004558975.1 bacterium | reverse complement strand
CCTGTGTTTTTCTGTCTTTATTATAGCCGCTTCCGCCGCATTGACAATCAACAGAAAAAGCCCCGTGATAAAAGTCTTATCACGGGGTCGGAAGTGTCAAAAAACCCTTCAGAATCGCGGAAATGATAAAATCAGTAACGGAACCTCGCGACCGCCGCCGCCATGGAGCCCTTGATGAGCCGGGCGAGCCGCTCGACGATCTGACGGGGATCCTCGCGCATATTGTCCTTGATCCAGTCGAGCATCAGCCCGATGAAGATGTAGGAATACACCTGGGCGATAAACTGCTTATCCTCGTCACGGATCGTTATGCCGCGCGACTCCTCCTCAAGGACGCCGAGGAGCAGCCCGTCCACCAGCGGTTGCAGGTATTTTTCCACCTGTTCGGCGTGGACACAGCGATACACGTTCATAATGAAAGGTTTGTTTTCCTGCACCGCCTCGAAAATCTGTAAAAGACCTTGTTGCCATGTGTCATACGTCTTTTTCTCGTCCAGCGCGCGTTTTGCGTCCTCAAGGCACGACCATTCCACGAGATCGTAAATATCTTTGAAGTGGTAATAGAAAGTCATGCGGTTGATGCCGCAGTCGTCGGCGATGTCCGCCACCGTGATTTTGCTCAGCGGCTTTTTCAGGAGCAGATTTTTGAGCGACTGCTCGAGCGCGCGTTTGGTTACCTGAGACATATCCGTTCCTCCACATTTCTAAATACTTGACTGCTGATCGAAAAAAGCGTGCTGCCCGGTTCCCGGGGCATCGACTCCGCACAGTATCGGGGGTCACTTACAGAAGTTCACGATCAGGATCGCCGTACCGAGCACCACAAGCACCGCGCCGGTGACGCGGTTCAGGGTCTTGGGCTGCGCCCGGTTGGCGAAGAGCGCCGCGACCTGCGCAAAGACCAGCGTGCTGACGACGCAGACGATCAGCGCCGTGATGTCCGGCAGTCCGCCGATGGCGAAGTGGCTGACGGCGCCGGTGAGCGCCGTGACGCTCATAATAAACACGCTGGTGCCGACCGCCGTTTTCAGTTCGTACCCGAGCAGGGACGTCAGCACGAGAAGCATCATCATGCCGCCGCCGGCGCCGACAAAGCCGCAGATGAAGCCGACGAGCGCCCCGCCGAGCAGGGAGCGAATGATCTTTTGCGCGGTGGTCGCGTCGGTCAGACACGGTTTGGGCGCGACGACCGGTTTCACGATGAATTTAATGCCGAGCAGCAGGGTCATGATGACCGAGAAATTGCCCATGGTGGTCTTGGGGACGATACTGGCGACGAAACTGCCGGCTGCGGTAAAGCAGAGAACCGCCGCCATCATGACAAGCCCGTTCCTGACGTCCAGGTTTTTGTTCCGACCGTAGGTGACGGCGGAGACGGCGCTCGCGAGGACGTCGCTGGCAAGCGCGATACCGACCGCCATGTAAGGATCCATGTCGAGGAAGGCAATCAACATCGGGCTGATGACCGCGGCGGCGCTCATGCCGGCAAACCCCGTGCCGAACCCGGCGCCGAGCCCCGCCAGAATACAAATCAGAATCTTCAGCATGAGACCGTCTCCCCTCTGCCCATGCGCGTGAGATTCTCTTCCAGCGTATCGGTCAGGCGCTCGAGCGCGTGCAGCTCCTCCTGGGTGATCCCCGTGCGGAGGGCGTCGGTGAATGTCGCCTGCATCTCCCGTCCTGCCCGAATCGGATCTGCCGCTTTCCCGGTCGGGACGAGGCGGTGCTTGCGTCGGTCGGCGGCGTCCGGCGTGCGGGTCAGATACCCGCCTGCAATCAGCGCCTCGACGGCGACGGAGGCAATCCCGCTCTTGAGCCCCCGCATTTCGCAGAGGTCGCGCGCCGTGTTATGCTCGGGCTGGTTGGCGCAGAACATCAGCACGTCAAAACAGGTTCGGTTCATGCCGTATTCCCGCAGGAGCGGTGCCGATAGGTCGGCATACAGATTGGAAATCTTTCTCCCGAGGGCAATCAGACGAATGGCGGTCGTCATAACGGACTCCTTGTAAATAGTCTAAAATTAGAACATCTAAAATTGTACAATAAAGTGTGCCGTTTGTCAAGAGGAAAAAGAATGTTCCGCGCGGGGTCGCGCGTTACTTGTCCTTTGTCTGTGGCGCGATAGGGGGCAAAACGTGACTGCGGGGCGACATCACCGGTTGGTGGGGTCTGTACGGCGGCGCGGCTCCCGCAGTGACTCTTTTGCCGTCGGCGGAGCAGGCGGCTTCCGCGTTTCCTGCGCCGCGTCCGGCGGGTAGAGCGAGGCAATCAGGGAGAAATATTCATCGAACCGATGCTCGCGGATCGGCATGACGGGGTGGGCGGCGTCGTCGAAATAAAGCAGGAGTGCGGGGGAAATGCCGTGGTAGCGCTCGACGACCCGCAGATCGCGCAGTTTGCCCGCGCGGAGCAGGTGCTGTGCCGTCGCGTGATAATTGAAATAGGGCATAGAGTCCCTTTCCTTTCCCGGTGTCAGACGTTTTTTTCAGTATCCCCGCGACCGCGTAACGGTTATACCAAATGAGCGTGACGCCCGATTTTTCGGGCGCCACGCTGTTTTTTATGAGTGATGAGACGGCAGGACGGACGCGCGGGGGGCGCAGGTTCGCTATCGCAATCGGGGTTATTCGGTCTTGCCGGGGGTGAGGTGGCGGCGGATGCGATCCTCGAGGAGTTCCAGCGCGACGATGTTGCGCCCGCCCTCGGGAATGATGATGTCGGCGTACTTTTTACTCGGCTCGACGAACGCCTCGTGCATGGGCTTGACCGTCGTGAGGTACTGTTCAATGACCGACTCCAGCGTGCGGCGGCGTTTGTTCACGTCCCGCTTGACACGGCGGAGAATACGGATATCCGCGTCGGTATCGACGTACAACTTGATATCCATGTAAGCGCGCAGGCGCGGGTCGGACAGAATCAGGATCCCGTCGATGAGCAGGACGTCTGCCGGGGCGATCAGGCGCGTCTCCGCAGTGCGGTCATGTTCCATGTAATCATAGATCGGGCAGGCGATCGTCTCGCCGCGGCGGAGCGCCGCGAGATGCTCGAGCAAGAGGTCGGTGTCGAAGGCATCCGGGTGGTCGTAGTTCTGCTTCGCCCGCTCTTCAAAGGGCATATCGTGCTGGGCGCGGTAGTAGTCGTCATGTCGAATCACAGCCACTCTACCGCCGAAGTGCTCGGAGAGCAGGCGCGCGATCGTGCTTTTTCCGCTGCCGGAGCCGCCGGCAATCCCGATAATCAGCATTTCCGCCATGGATCGTCCTCCTCAAAAACAGATCAGTTGTGCGGGGACAGATTTCCTTTATTTATATTGTGCCACATTTTGTCCCTGTTTGCAAGGGGAAAATGCGAGTCTTCGGGTCTTGTTTTGCGCGGGGAAAACGGACGGAAACCGTGGGGGCGAAAAAGAAAAAATGATTTTTTCCCGTCCGGGGCAGACTTTGACACATTTCGCGTCCGCGGGGGTGCTACAATCGAAAAAAACGGAAAGGCAAGTCACTATGTTACAAGAAACCGCGTTTATCAAGACCCGCATTCAGGCGGGGGTGCTCGAGTGCGCGATCTGCGGTGAAGTCGATCATCACAGCGCACGGGCACTCCGTGAAAAACTGGACACCGAACTGTTCCTGCACCGACCACGCCTGTTCCTGCTCTCGCTCGAACACGTCTCCTTCATGGATTCCAGCGGGCTCGGGCTGATCCTCGGGCGCCTGAATGTCGCGCGCGAGTTGGCGTGTGAAATGCGCCTTGTCAAAGTCAATGAAAGAATCCGCACCATTTTATCGCTCGCGGGCGCATCGCGCCTCGACGGGCTGTTTGTAGAGGAGGACACGCTGTGAGACGCGCTTATCTGAATACGATGAAACTGGTTTTGCCCGCCATCAGCGAGAATGAGCGCATGGCACGCACGCAGGTATGCGCGATGGTCGCGACCATGAACCCGACGGTGACGGAGCTCGGCGACATCCGCTGTGCGCTGTCGGAGGCGGTGACGAACGCGATCGTCCACGGTTACGGCTCACCGAGCGATGTGGACGACAAACTGCTTTACATAGCGGTGACACTCTACGAGGACCGCAGTCTCAAAATCTCCGTGCGGGATCACGGTCGGGGGATCCCCGACGTTGCCGCCGCGCGCGAGCCCCTGTTCACCACCGACGACTCGGGCGACCGCAGCGGCATGGGATTCTCCGTCATGGAGGCGTTCTGCGACCGCGTGGAGGTCATGTCACGGGTGGGAGAGGGAACCAAAGTCACCCTATATAAAACCCTTACCTGACCGCCATGTGAAAGGATACCATGGAAGCGAGAAAAGCCTACGCCGAAAATCTTTCACTGCTCGAGCGCTCCCGCGCGGGGGATGAGTCGGCGACCGAGGCACTCCTCGTCGCGAACGGGGGACTCGTCCGTAACATCGCCGCGCGGTTCGAGGGGCGCGGGGTGGACAGGGAAGACCTGATACAGATCGGCTCGATCGGGCTGCTCAAAGCCATTCGCACGTTCGATCCTGAGCGCGCATGCACACTCTCGACCTACGCCGTTCCGCTCATCTTCGGGGAGATCCGGCGCCACCTGCGCGACGAGGGACCCATGAAGGTCTCTCGCACGCAGAAGCGGCTCGCCGCCATGCTCTCCGAGGAGCGGGAACGCGCCGTCAAGCGCGGAGAGGATCCGCGGCTCTCCGACCTCGCGGACGCCTGCGGCGTGACAGCCTCTGAGGCGGCGGTCGCCCTCGACGCCGTAGCCCCTATCCGCTCACTCTCCGAAAGCCTGTTCGGGGAGGAGGACGGCCCCACGCTCGACGATGCCATTGCCGACGAGGACGCCGAGGAGCGGAACTTCTATCACCTCGCGCTCTCCATGTCGATCGACAAGCTCCCACCGCTCCGCCGGAAGATCATTCTGCTCCGTTATTGGCGCGATCTCTCCCAACAGCAGACGGCAGACCTGCTCGGACTCACGCAGGTCAAGGTCAGCCGCGAGGAGAAAAAGATCCTTGCTTTCCTGCGCGGAGAACTCACCTGACAGCACGCTCTCAGGATTTTTTGACCGGCAAAGGAAATGTTTGTTAA
This sequence comes from bacterium, assembly GCA_004558975.1. GTDB lineage: Bacteria > Bacillota > Clostridia > Oscillospirales > CAG-272 > UBA1740. The sequence goes on along the minus strand of SFZB01000049.1, from coordinate 2,633 downwards.
TAAAGTGTGAACATTCTGAATGCCCTCTTGACTAAGTTCCGGAAGATATGTACAATGAGTTAGCACTCGAAAGAGATGAGTGCTAAAACCTGATTTTCATGAGGTGCTTGTCACCTGTTCGGAAAGGAAGCGTTAGAAGATGAAACTGAAACCTTTGGGCGACCGTGTGGTCGTCAAGATGACGGAAGCGGAGGAGACGACGTCCTCCGGGATTTTCCTGGCAGGTTCGGCGAAAGAGAAGCCGGAGGTTGCCGAAGTGGTTGCCGTCGGTCCCGGCGGGGTCGTGGACGGGAAAGAAGTCGTCATGTGCGTGAAGCCGGGCGATAAGGTCATTACGAGCAAATATGCCGGCACGCAGGTCAAGTGCGACGGTGTCGAATATACGATCGTCAGACAGAGCGATGTGCTGGCGATTGTGGAGTGAGGTGAATCATCATGGCAAAGAAGATTATTTACGGAATTGATGCAAGAAACGCGCTGCTCCGCGGTGTGGATCAGCTTGCCGATACGGTGAAGATCACGCTGGGGCCGAAGGGGCGCAACGTGGTGCTGGATAAGAAATACGGCGCGCCGCTCATCACCAACGACGGTGTGACGATCGCGAAGGAGATCGAGCTCGAGGACGCCGCCGAGAACATGGGCGCGCAGCTCGTGCGCGAGGTCGCGACCAAGACCAACGATGCCGCCGGTGACGGTACGACCACGGCGACCCTGCTCGCACAGGCGCTGATCCGTGACGGTATGAAGAATGTGACCGCGGGTGCCAATCCGATGGTACTCCGCCGCGGGATCCAGAAGGCAGTCGATGCCGCCGTCGAGGCACTCCGTGCCAACTCCAAGAAGGTGAACGGCACCGAGGATATTGCCCGTGTCGGTACCGTCTCTGCGGGTGACGAGGCAATCGGCAGACAGATTGCGGACGCAATGGAGAAAGTGACCGCCGACGGCGTCATCACGATCGAGGAATCCAAGTCCGCCGAGACCTACTGCGAGGTGGTCGAGGGGATGCAGTTCGACCGTGGTTATCTGTCTCCCTACATGGCGACCGATAACGAGAAGATGGAAGCGGTTCTGGACGACGCACTGATTCTCATTACCGATAAGAAGATTTCCAACGTTCAGGATATCCTGCCCCTGCTCGAGAAGATCGTGCAGGCGGGCAAGAAACTCCTCATCATCGCCGAGGACGTCGAGGGCGAAGCGCTCACGACCCTGGTGCTGAACAAACTGCGTGGCGTGTTCACCTGCGTCGCCGTCAAGGCACCGGGCTTTGGCGATCGCCGCAAGGAGATGCTCCGCGATATCGCGATCTTGACCGGCGGTACGGTCATTACCGAGGAACTCGGGCTCGAACTCAAGGATACGACTCCCGCGATGCTCGGTCAGGCAAGACAGATCAAGGTCAATAAGGACAACACCACGATCGTGGACGGCGCGGGCGACCCGCAGGCCATCAAGGATCGTGTGGCACAGATTCGTGCCGCACTCGAGAACACCACGTCCGAGTTCGACCGTGAGAAACTCTCCGAGCGTCTCGCAAAACTCGCGGGCGGCGTTGCCGTCATTAAAGTCGGCGCCGCGACCGAGGTCGAGATGAAGGAGAAGAAGCTCCGTATCGAGGACGCGCTGAACGCGACCAAGGCGGCTGTCGAAGAGGGCATTGTCGCCGGCGGCGGCACGGCACTCCTGAACGTCATTCCCGCTGTCGAGGCGCTGCTCCCGACGGTCGAGGGCGACGAAAAGACGGGTGTGCAGCTCGTGATCCGCGCGCTGGAAGCGCCGATGCGTCAGATTGCGGAGAACGCCGGTCTCGACGGCTCCGTCATTGTCGATCACATCAAGACGAGCGGCAAGGTCGGCTTCGGCTTTGATGCGGCGAAGGAAGTCTACTGCGACATGGTGGAAGTCGGCATTGTCGACCCGACCAAGGTGACGCGCAGTGCGCTGCAGAATGCGGCAAGTATCGCGGCGACGGTACTGACGACCGAAGCGGTTGTGTCGGACATTAAAGAGGAGACTCCGGCGGCGCCGGCAGCACCTCAAATGGGCGGCATGTACTAATTAAGGCAAGCGGGAGAAGCGCAGACCAAGCGCCCTAAATAGGGCTTATGGGCAACCGATTTTGTTGTACAGGTAAAATGGTACAGCAGGGTCGGTTGCCTTTTCTTTAAGAAACGACGGGCGCTTTAGCCCCGAAAACGGTCTCTGTCGTACCAAGTACGTCGACGAGCCCCGTTTTCGGGGCTTCTGCATCTCCTCGCGCTTGCCTTAGGTACACAAGTTGGGCAACGGCTGGCGCAAATATGCAAAAAGCGACGGCGTTTCCGCATCCGCGGAAATGCATCGGGCAAACAAACGGCATCTCCGATAAAGCATATCGTTTGCCGAGGCCGGTGGCGCGTTAAGCGTCGGTTCACGTCAGGCAGGTGCCGCCGGGCAATACTTGACAGTGGCGGGGAAACATGGTATCATTCCCTTGAAAAACAAGCCCCGAAAAAGGCACATGGCAAAGGCGGCTAACACAAAATTTTAAGAGGAGACATTTTATGAACAGAGCAGTTGCCCGTTTTTTGACGGAACAGGGAATGACGGTTTCCGGGAACACAGCATACGGGGAAATAGGAGGATATGAG
>SFZB01000048.1 GCA_004558975.1 bacterium | reverse complement strand
AGAATATTACGAGAGGAGATTACATGATGGCTAATAAATCCGATTACTTTGGGCTCTCTTGGCTCGTCAGTCTGATTCTGGCAATTATTCCGATTACCTCCCTGATTTGCGGTGTTGTTACGCGTATCACCGAGGGTAAGATCGTTGCCGGTATCCTCCGCCTGCTCTTGGGCTGGAACATCATCTGGATTCTCGACATCATCTTCATGGCGACGAGTCACAGGATCATGCGCCTGCTCAACATCTAAAACCCAAAAACACCGCCGTCCGGCGGTGCTTTCAATTGAACATTGGAAACGGAGAGGAGCCGTACAAATGTGGCTCCTCCCCGTTTCTTTTGATTCGCCTTTCAACTCTTGCTTTTGTGCTTTGACCGGGATTTTCGGGCGCTGCCGACGAGTGGCGGTCATTTTGATTCCCGCCCGGTGGCAAGGTACGGATAGGGTAGGGTCGGGACGGTCGGGTGGAGAGCACGGGTCTTTTCGTTGAGCAGAATGGCGGCGGGATAAATGGTGTTCCGCCCGTAACGTGCCGTGATATCATCCATCGCCGCTTCGATCCCCGCCTGCCGTTTCTCCCGTGCGGCATCATAGAAAAAGTCATATTGTTCGCCCTCGCGCCCCCGTGTGAGGCGCGTTGCACGCACGGTCAGCGCCCGTATGGGGCTCTCGCGCCGATATGCTGCTAGGTAGAGCCGGAATGCAGCCTCCGCGAGGTACTTGCCGCTCTGCGTGCGCTCGGAGAGGCGCGTATCGAATTGCTTGTCGGTGAGCGTCTTGTCACGGACGCAGATCTGCAGTCCGCGGGCAAAGTAGCCGCCCTCGCGCAGCGATCTCCCGATATCCTGCGCAAGTTCGAGGAAAATGCGGAACACCTCGTCGTCACTCGTGACATCCGCGTTGCAGGTAACGCCGTGCCCGACGCTCTGCGGGGCGATACTTTCGGAAATGTCCATGACGCGCGAGGTATCGTGCCCACGCGCAAATTCCTGTAGCATGACGCCGCTCTTGCCGAGGAGCGTGCGCAGAAACGCGGTGTCCGCCGCGGCAAGATCACCGATGGTGTGTACGGAGAAACGGTGCAGCTTTTCCGCCGTGGCGTGACCGACGAACAGAAGCGCCTCCACGGGCTGTCGCCAGACCAACGTGCGGTAGTTCTCCCGCGTCACCATCGTGACGGCATCCGGCTTTTTCATATCGGAGGCGAGTTTGGCGAAAACCTTGTTGAAAGAGACACCGACGGAGACGGTCAGCCCCAGTTCCCGCGAGACAGTCGTGCGGATCTCTTCGGCAAGGGCAAAAGGACTCTCAAATGCCGCCATGCCGGCAGTCATGTCCAGCCAGTTCTCATCCAGCCCGAACGGCTCGACAAGATTGGTGTACCGCTGATAGATTTTCTTTGCGAGCCGGGAAAATTTTTCGTACATGGAATAGTGCGGCGGTACGATGATGAGCCCGGGGCAGAGCGCCGCGGCGGTGCCGTTGGTCATGCCCGTTTTGACCCCCGCCCGCTTTGCGACTTCGGACTTTGCGAGTACGATCCCGTGCCTGTCCTCCCGTGAGCCGCAGACGGCGATCGGCTGTCCCCGGAACGCCGGGTTCAGCACCGTTTCCACCGATGCATAGAAACAGTTCAGATCGACGTGCAGAATGACCCGGTCGTTTGCCGTCATGTGTCGTACTCCTTGACGGAGAACCAACAGCCGGTGTCCGGCTCGTAATAGATTTTCTTGTAAGCACCTGCGATCTCTACCGTGAACTCGATCGGCGCGATGCAGGCGACGGTCTGCGGGCAGAAACGGCGGTGCGAAATTAAGCGCTCGATTTCATAGGTCTCCCCGGCGAACTGTAAACGCTTCGGTAAAAGCCGCCCCTCACAGGTGAAAAGCGCCTCGACGGCGAGTGGCATCCGGCGGTAGGTTTTCATCGTAACTCCTTGATCACCTTGACGGCGACGCCCTGTACGACAGCGTCCGTCACATACAGGTCCTGCATCTCCCGGTTCTCCGGATGCAGACGGATTCGTTTTTTCTCGGGTTCCGGGTAATAGCGCTTGAGCGTCGCCTCTTCTCCGACGAGGACGACGGCGATCTGCCCCGGCAGGGCAGTAGCGCTCTCCCGCACGAGGACGAGGTCGCCGGGGGCGATCCCCGCCTCGATCATGGATTCCCCGCGTGCCCGGAGCAGATAGCAGTTGCCGTGCCCGACGAGCGCGCGCGGCAGGCGCAGATAGGCTTCGATGTGTTCCTCCGCATAGCCCGGCAGTCCGCAGGCGACCTCTCCGAGCAGGGCGACCGTCGCCTGTTCTTCGGCGAACTTCTCCGTTGCCCCGGTGGCGATCCTGCCGTTTTCGTATGAGATCTCGCCCGCCGCACCGAGTGCGACCAGATAGCGCTGTACCGTCGGGCGGGGGATCCCCGTCGCGTCGGAAATGGTGCGGATCGAGGGCGCCACGCCCGTCTCCAGGCAGTATCGGTCGATGTAGCGGCGGATTCGCATCGCCGTCTCCGGGTTCTTTTCTCTCATGCCGTCTCCTTTTTGAGACAATTCGTCTCACTTACGATGACAGTATAACATATGTGTCCCGTACTGTCAAGGGAAGGGAAAAAGAAATACGACATTTTCTTTACTTTTCGGGCAGATCGTGTTATACTGATTTTGTGATACCGTTTGGGGTATTGATCCTCGCCCGGTGGGGCGAGTCCGGATGCGGCGTCCTGCCGCATAATGAAACACAGGAGAATCTGATGACTGACGAAAGAACACGGAATCTCCTCGGCTGGCTTGGTAAGATCGTGACGGTGCGTCTGGCAAATGACGCACAGGGCTCGACGCAGACGCTCAGACGCGGGTATCTCCCGTCGACCGCCTCCGGCAAAGGGGGCGATATGCCCGTCTATCTGATGGGGTGTGCCCCCGTCGGGAGCGCTTATACGGGGCGCGTGGTGTCCGCGATGCGCCGACAGGACAGAGGAGAAGACAAATTGATCGTCGCGCCGGTAGGGCGCGAACTGTACGAGCCCTGGATCCGTGCCGCGGTGGCAGAGCTTGAGGATGTCGAAAAAGCACGTTTTTTCTGCCTTTATGAAAAATCCTGCGGCATTATCCCGTATCGGGTGCGTGACGGCAGGTTGGAGTATCTGGCGCTCTATCAGTCCGGCTCCGGCACATGGAGTTTCCCGAAGGGGCATATGGAGTGGGGCGAGGGCGAGATTGAGACGGCGCACCGGGAGGTTTCCGAGGAGATCGGGGTCGAATTGGATATTCCGCGCGAGTTCCGCTGTGAGATTTCCTATGCTGTCCACAACCGCCGTTGCAAAAAGAAAGTGGTGCTGTATGCCGTTCCGTTCGACGGGGAAGTGACGCTGCGCGAGGGAGAGATCGGCGCGGCAAAATGGCTCCCCCGCGGGGAGATACAGAAGCTGTTCGGGCACCGTGAGTTGCGCGGGATTTTCAATCGGCTCGAGAAACTGGTCGGCGCGGACGCGGGCAAAGCGTGATTTCGTGGCGTCGCGAGACAGCCGTAGAACCAAATGATATTGCCGCCGGGAATATCTCGGCGGCAATATTGATAAAACGGGGCGGAGCCATGAAAATAAGGCTCCGCCCCGCTGTGATGTGTGTTTGTTGTTGCGACACCGGCACGCTTTACGCGCGGCTGGTGTGACAGCAGACGTAGAGGATTTGACGGTCTTTTGCGATGCGCCGGAGCAGTTCCATCGCCGCCTTGACTTTTTCATCATCCAGGTTGATGAAGGGGTCGTCGAGGATGAGGAACGGCTTTGTGTCGCCGAACAGCGCGTCGGAGATGGCGAACCGCAGGCACAGCGCCACGAGGTCGCGCCCGCCGCGCGAGAGGACGTCCGACGGCTTGGTCTGTCCGAACCGCGTGACCTGCACGCTAAAGTCCGGCGTGACGGTGTACGCCTCCGTCGCGTATTCGTCCGCGACCGGCGTGTCGGTCACTTCGTCGGTCAGAAGCTTCATATAGTCGCGGAAATGGAGCTGAATACTCCCGAGATAGCGGGTCGTCAGTCCGTCGTGCGCCGCTTTCAGGTAGTCCAGCGTTGCCCGCAGGATCTCATAGCTCTTTTCGTAGGCGGCTTTTTTGGCTTCCAGCGAGACGATCGCCTGTGCACACTCGGTATAGCGTTCCGCGGCGGGGGCGTACCGCGCGATCAGACGGCGGCACTGTTCCTGCTCCTCGCGCAGCTTGTCGATCTCCCGCGTCAGCACGGCTTCTTTCTCACCGCCGGACTGTTCGTCCGCCGTGAGAGCACGCTCCGGGGCGAATGCCTCCGGGTGCGCCGCGCGGAAACTTTCCGCCTGGCTCCGCGCCTGCTCTTCGTCGTGTACCGCGAGGCGGTATGCCTCGACCCATTCGCGTACCCGCCAGAGACGCTTTTCGTCGTCCGTGAGGGTCTTGTCCGCAAGCACGACCGGGAAGTCCGAGAGAAAAGCGGTGAGCCGTGCGGCAATCCCGTCGTATTCTGCCCGTCCCGCCTCGATGACGGCGCGCGTTTCCGCCTGCCGACGGCGCAGGAAGGTGACGATGATGCCGCCTGCGATGAGGAGGAGCCCAAGGATCGGTCCGAGCGCATAGAACAGTTTCGCCGTCCGACCGAGGAGGATCCCCGTGGGGATGAACAGCACACCGGCAATAAACATGAGAAGCGGCAGGAGCCGCGGCAGGGATGTTTTCGGCAGTTCCGGTTTCGTGCTCTCGGCGAGCCGCCGCTGCATACGGATTTGCTCGTCCACTTCGGCGAGCGTCGGCACTTTCCCCGAGAGACGGGACGCGCAGGCATCGACCTGTTCCCGTGCTTCGCGGGCGCGGTCGGTCAGTTCTTTCGCGTGTGCGGCGAGTGCGCGGGAGGAACGCGCCGCGATGGATGCCTCGACCTCGCGGCGCAGAGCGCGGAGTTCTGCCTCTTTCGCCGTTCGCTTGTCTTCAAATTCGCGGCTCATGCGGTTGAGCTCGTTCGTCTTGGCGAGCGCCTCTTCGCTTTCCGTGAGTTCGAGGCGGGCGCGACTCAGTGCCGCGTCGGCGTCGGCGATGGCGCCTCTGCCACCCTGCACCCAGTAGCGCTTGCGCTGCTTTTCAATGCGGTCGCAGGCAATCTTATAGTCGGAGAGATCCTGCATTTCGACGAGCCGCGCCTGAATCCCGGTATAGTCTTTCGTGTCGTCGGACGTCAGCTTTTCGGATATGTAGGTGGAGCGTTCATACCCCGCGGCGTCAATGCCGAAGAGCTCCTCCCCGAGTTTCTCGGAGAAAGCGGTGGAGGGGAGCCCGGTCACGCCGTCAAAGAGACGGTAGGTGTCCTGCGCCTCCTTGGTGCCGAACGTGCGCTCGACGCGCAGGCGCACGCCGTCGTCTGTTTCAAAAGTCAGTGACCCGCCGCATACGCCGCCCTGCCACGGCAGGTACTTCTGCCGCTCGTTCTGCGTGACGCTGCGGGAGCGGGTGGGCGTGAAACCGTAGAGCATCGCCTTGATGAACGCGGCGAAAGTGCTCTTGCCCCAGCCGTTTTCCTCACACAGCACGTTCATGCCGGCATCGAAGCGGTAGGTAAAGGCGGAGAGCCTGCCGAAATTTTCAATATAGCATTCAATCAGTTTCATTCCGGCATCTCCTCCCCGTTCAGCGCGCGCAGTCCGCACTGGATGATGCGTTCCTGATCTTCTCGCGGGAGCCCGCTCTGCATGACCGTGCGGACGAACTCACCGCGCAGGGAAACATCATTTCGGTACATTTCGGGGCGCAGGGAAAGATTGCTTTCGTCCAACACTTCGGAGAAGAAGAATTTCCCCTCCAGCATCGCCTCGATCTGGCGCGGATCCTTGTGCATATCCGGCTCGGCATACCCGCGCAGGGTGACGCGCACCATATCGTTCTGCGGGATCCCCGCGAGCGCCGCCGTCACGGCTTTTTCAATATCCCGCTGGGAGAAGAGGCGGCTGATGTCGACGGTAATTTGCCGGATCTGTCGCTTCGCGAACGGAATGAACACCGAGGAGAGCTTGCCCCCGGCGGTGTCGATGAGGACAAAGCCCTTTTCGCCCGTTTCGTCGAATCCGCGCCCCTCGGGCGTGCCGCAGTAGCACCACACGCCGCGATCGTCGAGCGCTTCTTTGCGGTAGGCGTGATAATGTCCGAGCGCGAGGTAATCGATGTTCCGCCCGCGGTAAAATTTCAGGTTGATGCCCGTGAGGTCGGAGGTACTGTCCGTCAGCGCACCGTGCAGGGTGACGATGTTGAGATCACCGGGGTCGAGCGCAGGCAGGATGCCGAACGCCGCATTGTTCTCGCTCCCCGCGATCGTCACGTTCCCGTATTTGTAAACGGTGAAGTCGCGGTCGGAGAAGGTGTGATAATTGCGCGGCGGGTCATAGGGCGCGTAAGCGCCGCCGTGGTTGCCCGAAAGAATGAGGAAATCAATGCCGGGGTGATCCGCGATGACGGAGAGGACATATTGCTCCGCGTCCGGGGCAGGGCGGGACGTGTCAAACAGGTCGCCCGCGATGAGAATGACGGAAACACCGTTTTCCGCGGCGTAGGACACCATTCTCTCAAAGGTCAGTAATAGTTCGCGCCGCCGTTTGGCGGCGAGTGCGGGGTCGAGGTTCGCCTCCAGCACCGAGTCGAGGTGCAGGTCGGCTGTGTGAATCAGTTTCAAGCGGGAAACCTCCTCCGGAATCGACAAAAATCTGTTACGTTTATTATATCTGTAACCGCCGCGCCTGTCAAGGCGAGCAGCGCGCGTTTTTGCCGCGACAGAACGTCGCTTTTTGCGCCGCAAAGGTGAAAATCCCTATTGATTTTTCGTGGCAAATCGTGTAGAATAATAGACGGTAAAAAAGTAACCGTTTGGCAGTCTCATCAGATTTATAAGACAGAATAACAACTTTCCCTTTATCGGGCAAATAGAAAAGGCGGGCGCATCCCAAACGATGCGCCCGCCTTTTGGCGATACAACAGCCGCCGCAGACGGCGGAACATGTAAAGACGCCCTTGCCTTACCTACCGGATTGGTGGTATACTGACAGAAAACAGCCGAAGGAGGAGACCGTATGATCTCGACGAAGGGGCGCTATTCCATCCGTATCCTGCTGGACCTGGCCCAGCACCGCAACGGGCAGTTCATCCCCATGAAGGATGTGGCGGCGCGGCAGGATATCTCACTGAAGTACATCGAGCGGCTGACCCCGGCCCTGAAGGCGGCGGGGCTGATCGAAAGCGTACACGGCATCGGTGGCGGCTACCGCCTGACCCGTGAGCCGGAGGACTATACCCTGTGGGAGATTTTGCTGCTGGCGGAGGGTGATCTGGCGCCGGTGGCCTGCCTGCAGAAGGACGCAAAGGCCTGCGCCCGGGCGGCGGAGTGCCGTACCCTGCCGGTGTGGGAGGGCTATTACCGGCTGACCCGGGAGTATTTTTCCGGCATTACGCTGGCCGATCTGCTGGATGCGCCCACGGGGGACAATTATGTGATTTAGCGGCAGCAGACGGCCGTCAGGGATCGACAAGCTTTACGGAAGAAAACGGAACAGCGCCGCGGCACTAGGGCCGCGGCGCTGTCCTTTTCATGGAGAGAGGAAGGAAGACGGACAGGAAACGGACAAGGATTTTTTTGCGGATTTCGGTCTGACCGACGGGATGAGTGAAGACCTTGACGGTCTCGAGATGACCCAGGCAGACGACCTCATACCGCCGTTTGACGGGATTTTGAGGGAGTGCACGAGAGACGCGCAGAGCGACGGACGGATGTAAAAAGTCGCTGACAGAGCGATCTGGCGGAAGTTTTTTACAGCAGGACGTAAGAA
>SFZB01000047.1 GCA_004558975.1 bacterium | reverse complement strand
AATGGCTATTTATCAACTGTTTGTTGTGACATAGCCAATCCATTATAGCGGCATTTCAGACTTGACATATAGACTTGTAAATTATATAATGTACACATACATATTCCACAAACCGTGGAAAAAAGTTTTATCGCGTCAATCCAAGAGAAATAGCGTGTTCCACATTCTGTGGAGCGAGTTCACGCTTTTGTTGGTTGACTTTTTCCGCCAAACATGGGAGACTGAAAGCGGCACAACAAATATGCAATTCATTTTGAAAAAAGGAGCCCTATATGGTTAAGATCGGTGACAAACTGAAATCCCTGCGAAGCGAAAAGAAAATGACGCAAAGAGAACTCGCGGAAAAACTGAATGTTTCCGCGCAAGCCGTCTCCCGGTGGGAAAACGACGAGGTGGAACCCTCGCTCGAAACACTGGGGCAACTGGCAACCATCTTCGAGATCTCTGTCGATGAACTGTTCGGAAAAGAGCCGCCCGTGCGGCGCTGTGAGGACACCTCTACCGATGACACGGTAAGCGGTAACAACAACAAAAACAGCGCGGCGAAAACAGCGGAGATGCTCCGCGCCGAGGTGCGGAGCGTGATGACCGAACAGCGCCCGGTGCTCAGCGTCTGCGAGGACTGCAACAAGCCGCTGTATGACGCTCGGGACATTGTACGCATCCGGCACACGGAAGGTGCCGCGACCGTTCTCTGCGTCAAATGCAACGCGCGGCGGGAACTGACGCTCCACGAACGCGAACGCAACGAACTGCTCGGCAACCGTCGCCGCGCCTGGATCTGGAGCACCATCGCGGGCGCTGCCTTCTTTCTCCTCTCGATCATCGGCGCGTTTGCTCCCGAAGCGAAAAACCCGTCGTACCTCCTCATCGGGCTGATCGGCGGGTCTTGCCTTATTCGCGTTTCTGAGTTGCTGTTTCCTCGACAACACCTTTGTCGGCGAGATGTGGACAACGATCGCGCATTGGGGATTCGTCGATATGCCGGGCGTTATTTTCAGTCTTGATTTTGACGGTATCGTATTCCTCATCGCGGCAAAGATCCTGTTCGCGATCCTCGGGTTCCTGCTTGCGGCAGCGTCCGTTGTCCTTGCGACCGTCCTCGGGCTGGTTGTCGGCATTTTTGCATTCCCGTTCGCACTGATCATCAGCAACCGGGAACTCGCGAAAGAAAAGAATGAGATCAAACGTCTGACAGCCATCGCCAACGCCGCCTGATCCGAAGCATTCCGAAGCATTCCGAAGCATACATTTTGATTCCGATAAGGAGTTGTCTTATGAAAAAACATCTGATTCTCTTTCTCTCCGCGCTACTTCTCATCACCCTTATTCTTGTTTCGTGCGGCGATACTCCGGCAGGGACGCCGGACACCCCGGGTGCCGACACAGGTACAGGGAGCGGCGGGGATTCCGGCAAGAATCCCACCGAAACCCCGGACGATACCACCGACAAAACCGACCCGGACGCGCCCGCACCGAAAGAAATCACCGGCGTGACGCTCTCCGACCGTACCGTCCCGTATAACCGAGCGGAGCAGTCGCTTACCGTCGCGGGAGAACTCCCCGAGGGCGTCTCCTGTACTTATGCTTACAACGGCAATGCCGCGACCGGTGCCACCCTCCCCGGTACTTACACCGTTACAGCGACCCTCTCGGGTGAGGGGTACACGACCAAAACCCTCACGGCGAAGCTCACGATCGAACCCCTGACGATTACCGGTGTGACGCTCACGAACGACACCGTTGCATACGACGGTCTGCCGCACAGCCTGCGCGTCACGGGCAACGTCCCCTCCGATGTCACCTGTTCCTACACCTACAACGGAGAAGCGGCGGAGGAGGTGACCGACCCCGGCACCTACACGGTCGTCGCCACCCTATCGGGGGTGGGGTACACGACACTCACCCTGCGGGCGGAACTGAAAATCACCGCCAAACTGGATAAACTCTACACGTACTCGTTCGGCGGGAAAGTCTATTTCCAGAACCCCCTGCACGATAATCTCCTCTACGTCTGGGACGGCGCAAAACTCTCCAAAGTCCAAGGGAACGAAACGCCTCAGTTCTTCACCGCTGACAGCCGGAACCTGTACTTTGTCAGCAAAGGATTCCTACGGTCATCTGTCAAATCGATTGCGGCAGACGGCACTGTCTCGCTTTTCCTCTCCGACGGCGGCGAATATCTCACGACAGACGGCACCTACCTCTATTTTGCGAAGAATTCCGTCGTCAACACCGGGAACGCAAACGGCATCTACCGTATCAGGATCAGCCACGGCGCCGATGACGCCCCCGAGAAACTGACCGACGGCAAAGCCTCGTATCTGACTGTGGTCGGCAGTTACCTGTACTACGCCGCGGGGAGCGACAAAGGGCTTCTCACCCGGATCCCGACGGCGGGCGGCACGCCCGAGACGCTGACGGAGGAAAAGGTCTCGAACATCGTCGCGAAAGGAAACGTCCTCTATTGCAACGTCCACACGCTGACGGGTAACGCAATCCACCGATACAGCATCGATGCAAAAACGCTCACCAAAATGACGACCGACAGCGGGGATAACCTGACGATCGTCGGACAGTATCTCTATTATATCAACAGTGACCTGCTCACGGGCAAGGTGTTCGGCGACGGGATTTACCGCGTGGCACTTGATGCCACGGGGAGCCTGCCCGGAGAAAAAGTCGTCTCTGCCGACGTCTCCGGCCTGACGAGTGACGGCGCAAATCTCTATTATTATCTTGTGAACACCAAACATCTGCATCGCTACCAAGTGACGGACGGTACCGTCACCGACCTCATGGCGTCCTTCACGCCGGTCGACGACACGACGGCAGGCGCGAGCAGTTACACGTATATCAAAGAGTACGGGGGAGAGATCTATTTCCTGAACGCCCGCGACGGCGGTTCCATCTGGAAATACAATCCCGTGACGCGCGCCGCCTACAAGGTCGTGTCGGATTCCTGCAGCGCCTTCTACTTCCACGGCGACTATCTGTGGTACAGCACCTACATCGCGACCAATTACGCCTTCTGGCGTGTGCCGCTTACGGGCGGGGAAGCGGAGAAGATCTCCTCCGGCCGCTGTGACGAGGTGCTCTTCGACGGCGAGTATATGTATTTCGTCGATAACGGCAACACCTTCAACACCCTGCGGCGTCTGAAACCCGACAGCACCGCAAAGGATAAGGAAGAAGAAACCCTTTTCGGAAGTCTGACGTCCTCGGTGCATTGTGTCTCGCTGGTACTGCACGACGGCAAAGTCTTTTTCTGCACCAAACCGAAAACCAGCCTTGCCGGCAAACTGATGTACTACGACATTGCAACGGGCAAGACGAACGAAGTGGCGGACACGAGCGCAATCTGTTTCACCGCCGACGACACGGCGCTCTACTATTACAACGCCAAAGAAGGCACACTCTGCGCCTATGACTTCGCGACCGGCACCGTGAAAACGCTCGTCACCGGGGTAAAAATCCAGTCGCTCTCCGTCCACGGCGGAATTGTCTATTACGCAGATACGACTTCGGGCGCCGAGGGCGTATGGAGCGTCCGCACGGACGGCACGGGCAAGACGCGTCTCGCGACGGGGACTTTCGTCGGGGTCAGCGCGACTTCCGTCGGCGTCCTGTACTACGAAATGTCCTATACGCTCACGGCAGATTATCCCGTCACCGAAGGAACCGGACACCTGTATTTGCTCAAAACCGGCGCGACGACGCCGACGAAGATCGTCTGATATATTTTTACCGGGAGGAGCCGCAAATGCGGCTCCTCTTTGTGTGTTTAGGCACCTCGGTGAAACGGGAGTCGGGGAAAAAGAACATCGCTATGTGACGGCGGCGGCGGAACGCCGCCGAACCGTCGTGATTTCGAAAACGCGCCGCCGCCCGAGCGAAAGTGGAACGGTCGACAAAATACGAACAAAGTTTCGGAAATTGACGGTTGCAATTTGCGTTTCCGTATAGTAAAATAGGTAAAGAAAGCCCTAGGAGCCCCGATGCGGCGTTGACGCCCGCCGAGACTCCTTTTTGGTACCCTGGCGGCATGGCAAAATCCCGCGCGCGCCCGACCGCGTGACTGTGTGACCGCGTGACTGTGTAACCGCCTGACCGAACCGCCATTCGCTGCGGGAATCCGTGACTGCCTGACAACCATTCAAAGGAGACGCCGATGAAGCATTCCGCATCCGTCCTCAAAGGAAAAATGCGCGAAGCGCTCGTATCCGTACTGCCGCTCGCGCTCGTTATCCTCATCCTGTGCTTCACCGTCGTGCCGCTGGGGGCAGGGGTTTTCCTCGGTTTCCTCGCCGGTTGCTTCCTGCTCATTGTCGGGATCGGGCTGTTCTCCCTCGGGTCGGAGATGGCGATGACCCCCATGGGTGACTACATGGGTGCCGGTATGGCGAAGTCCAAGAAACTTATCGTCATCATTCTGATGTCCTTCTGCATCGGGGCGCTCATCACGATTTCGGAGCCCGATCTGCAGGTGCTCGCCACCTATGTACCGTCCGTCGGCACCTGGACGCTGATCCTCTCGGTCGCCGCCGGGGTCGGTGCGTTCCTCGTCATCGCGATGCTGCGCGTGCTGTTCGGAATCCGCCTGCGCTACCTGCTCCTCGTCTTTTATCTCATTGTTTTCGTCCTCTCGTTCTTCGTCCCGAAATCCTTCTGGGCGATCGCGTTCGACTCCGGCGGGGTGACGACGGGTCCCATGACCGTGCCGTTCATCATGACGCTCGGCGTCGGTATCTCGTCCATTCGCTCCGACCGCGGGGGTAAGAACGACAGTTTCGGGTTCGTCGCGCTCTGCTCGATCGGCCCCATCATGGCGGTGCTTGTCCTGGGGCTCGTCTTCGGGACGCACGGGGGAGAAATCCCCGACCTCACGCCGGTGGAATTCGCCGACTCGCGCGAGATGATTCTCGCCTATGTCCACGCACTGCCGGACTACCTCCTCGAAATGCTCAAGGCGCTCGCGCCCATTTCGGTGCTCTTCTTCCTTTATCAATGGATTCATAGCCCAATCTCCCAAGAGCGCGCCATCAAAATCATCGTCGGTCTGCTCTACACCCTCGCGGGGCTGACGCTGTTCCTCACCGGGGCGAATGTCGGCTTCATGCCGGCGGGCTACCGCATCGGGGAAATGCTCGGGGCAAAACCCTATGCCTTTATCCTGATCCCGATCGGGGTCGTCATCGGTTACTTCATCGTCGCGGCGGAGCCCGCCGTGCAGGTGCTCGAGCACCAGGTCGAGGAAGTCTCCGCCGGGGCGATCCCGAAAAAGGCGCTGTCCTTCGCGCTCGGTGCCGGGGTCGGCATCTCGGTCGGCATCGCGATCCTCCGCGCGCTGACGGGCATCTCCATCATGTATTTTCTCGCGGGCGGGTACTTCGTCGCCCTGCTCCTGACCTTCTTCACGGACGACGTTTTCTCCTCGATCGCGTTTGACTCCGGCGGGGTCGCGTCGGGTCCCATGACGGCGACCTTCCTGCTCGCGCTGAGCATGGGGGTGACGACCGCCCGGGGCGGGAACATTCTGACAGACGCTTTCGGCATGGTGGCGATGGTCGCCATGACGCCGCTCATCTCCATTCAGATTCTCGGGGTCATCTATCGGATCAAACTGCGCCGTGCACAGGCGGAGCCCGAGACGATGGAGCCGATCGTCGAGACGGTCATCGATTTCTGACGCGGAAAGGAGACGGATATGCAGAAAATGTACTTACTGCTCGTCATCTCGACGAAGCAGGATCACAAGGAATTTCTCGACCTGTTCGAGCGGTACGAGGTGCCGCACGTGTACAGCGTCCCCTGTACCGGCACCGCGGGCTCCGGCACGCTGGCACTGCTCGGGCTCGAAAAGACCGAGAAGATTGCGCATTTCACCCTCGCGACGCGCAACAAGACGGAGGAACTCTTCGCGGCGCTGACGCGGGAGGTGCAGATCGACCTGCCGCAGCGGGGGATTGCCCTCGCGCTGCCGCTCACGAGTATCAGCGGCGCCATGGCGCTGCGCGGGTTTGCCGGCGGACATGAAAACGACGAAATGACAAAGGAGCCGTATCCTATGCAGACAGATAAGGAACTCATCGTCATCATTTGCGAGAACGGGCATACCGACGAGGTCATGCAGGCGGCGCGCGCCGCAGGCGCGGGCGGCGGGACCGTTCTGCACGCGAAGGGCACCGGCACGGCGATCGCCGAGAAGTTCTACGGCATTTCGCTCGCCGAGGAAAAGGAAATGGTGTTCATCGTGACGCGCGCCGAGGAAAAGCGCGCAATCATGGAGGGCGTGACCGAGAAGGCGGGGCTGAACACCCCGGCGCGCGCCGTCTCCTTCTCTCTGCCTGTCTCCGAAACGGCAGGTCTGCGTTTCTTTGAGAAATAACGGGGGGTACCGTCATGCGTGAGCCGGAACTGACGACGCTGTGCTATATTGAGGACGGCGATAAATACCTGATGCTGAACCGCAACACGGGCAAAGAGGATTCGAACGCGGGGAAGTGGCTGGGCATCGGCGGTCATTTTGAATTTGGCGAGAGCCCGGAGGACTGCGTGCGGCGCGAGGTCATGGAGGAGACGGGGCTGACCGTCTCGGAACTCAAGTTCCGCGGGATCGTGACGTTCGTCACGGACGACGGGCTGTGGGAATATATGCACCTGTTCACCGCCAAGGCACATGAGGGGCAGTTGCCCGTCTGCGACGAGGGCTCGCTCGAATGGGTGGAAAAGAAAAGGATCCCGTCGCTCCCGCTGTGGGAGGGGGATCACATCTTTCTGAAACTGCTTGCCGACGGGGCGCCCTTTTTCTCGCTCAAACTCTGCTACCGCGATCTGCGGCTGTCCGAGGTGGCGCTGAACGGAGCCCCCTTTCCGCTCCCGGCACCGGCGGGCGGGTGCAACGACTGAAAAGGAGAAAAAAGAACGCCATGGCATCACGCGAGGTCACGGAATTTCTCGATAACTACCGCCGCCTGGAAGCGGCGGCGGCGGCTTTTCTCCATGTGGACGCCCGGAGCGGCGTGATTCCGCGCCTGATCCGGCACCCGAAGATGGAAATCTACCGCGATGAACTCGACTGCTGTCGCGAGGTGCGGAACCTGCTGACGCACGAAGTGAAGGTGGGGGGCGAGGTGCCTCTCCTGCCGGGTCCCGGCATGAACGCGTTTCTCCGCCGCGTCATCGAACAGCTCGAGAATCCGCCGCGCGTCCGCGACCGCATGACCGTGCGGGAACGGCTGTATGTGGTAACGCCGGAGGTACGGCTCACCGATGCGCTCATCGAGATGGAGAAACGGAGCCTCTCGCGGGTGCCCTGCCTTTCGGGCGGGCGCGTCACAGGGATGTTATCGATTGAGGCGGTGTTCCGCGTGTTTCTCGACCGTGTAAAAGTCGACGACAGGACGATCGTCGCCGACGTGATGCCGTATCTGGCGCTGGACGTCGCACCGTCGGTCGCGTACCGTTTCGTCTCGCCGGAGATGCTCCTCGAGGAGGCGGAGCGCCTGTTTTCCCGCGCCTACGGCAGGAACTGCAAGATCCGCGCCCTGCTCGTCACCGAGGGCGCCTCTCCCTCGGCACCCCTGCTCGGTATCGTCTCCCCTTACGACGTACTGGACACCGAGGGACGATAAATATTTACGGCGGGAGAGAACCTTTTGGAAAAATTCTGCCGCGCAGGCAACCAAGCCCTCGGCTCCGCCGTCTATCGCCGTCGTCCCGAGGACAAGGTTTTCCGGCTTGTCGCTCGCTGAAATCGATTCACCGAAGAGATTTCAGCGGCTCCCCCGCACCCTCTTTCCAAAACCTTTTTGAAGATTTTTTATAGCTGTCGCAGATATAAAAGCAA
>SFZB01000046.1 GCA_004558975.1 bacterium | reverse complement strand
TATCAGCACGTCGGAGGACTTCCCGCACGAGGTGGGGCTTTTCCTCGGCTACCCGCCGGAGGACGTCGCCGGATTCATCCGTAACGGCGCGCGCGGCGCGAAATGCGTCGGCACCTGGAAGGTGTACGGCGATGAGGAAAAGGCGCGGCGAACGTTCCGCCGCTATGCGGCGTGTACGCGGGCGTACCGCCGTGCCTACGGGCAACGCATCGGGCTCGCGGCGCTGATCCGCGAGAGCCGCCGTACCCGATAACCGCAAGAAATGATCACAAAGGAGAGATTCCCATGAAAAAAGTGGCTGTTGTTTATTGGAGCGCTACCGGCAATACGGAAGCCATGGCAGAGAATGTCTGCGCGGGGGCGAAGAGCGCCGGTGCCGACGTGACCTTACTGACCGCCTCCGAATTTGACGGTTCCCGCCTCGGGGACTTCGACGCCGCGGCATTCGGCTGTCCCGCGATGGGTGCGGAGGAACTGGAAGACGGTGAATTCGCCCCCATGTTCGATACCTGTCTGCCCCTGCTCGGCGGTAAGAAAATCGCACTGTTCGGCTCCTACGGCTGGGGTGACGGCGAATGGATGCGCAACTGGGAGGAGACCTGCACCGCCGCGGGCGCCGTGTTCGCTGCCGACAGCGTCATTGCCCATGAAGTACCGCAGAACAATGTACTCGCCGCCTGCCGTGCGCTCGGAGCCGCCCTTGCGGCATAACAAAAAGAGAGGAGCGTATCGCGCTATGCTGAAAACCGTGAGACACAAAATGATAGCGGTATTTGCCGTCGCCGCTCTCGTCCTGCTACTTGCCCTCTCGGGCGTCCGCCCTCCGTTTTAAGCCGCTCCGCCGACCGTAAACAATGACCGCGCCGCGAATATCGCGGCGCGGTTTTACATCGTTTTGCCGGGGGTGTTATTGCGTCGTTTTGCCGGAAGTGGTTTTCGTTATCCAGGAAAGGACGTTTTTGCATCGTTTCGTCAGATGGGTCTGACGTCATTTCGTCGGGTGGCTTTCCGTTTTCCTTTCGGCGTGGTGGCTTTTTGCCATTTTGCCGCGGGGCGGTTTTTTTCATTTCTTCGGGTGGCTTTCGGCTTCATGTCGAGGGCGGTTCCCCGCCGTTTCGCGGCAGGCAGTCGTTCTGTCCCTTCTCCCCGGCGGTGTCCTGCGCCGGGCGGCAGAAATACAGTGTCTCGCGCGTCAATCCGAGTTGCGCCACATAAGTGTCCTCGCGGTGGTCGAGTGTGAAACCCGCCTTTTCCAGCACGCGACGGGAGCCGATATTGCCGGGGAAGATGACACCCCACAGACGCCGGAGCCCGAGATCCTCCCCGGCGTGCCGGACGAGCGCCGAGAGCGCCTCGGTGGCAAAGCCCCAGCCCCAGTATTCGCGCCCGATCCAGTAGCCGACCTCGGCGTCGCCCGGCTGTTTGCAGTCGCTCCCCTCAAGGGAGAGCAGCAGAGACGCGGAGCCGATGACCTCCCCCGTGCGCCGGTTGACGACGGCGTAAGTCTCGGGCTGTGACAGCACGTCGCGAATGACGGCGCGGCTCATGTCGGGGCTTTCGTGCGGCGGGAATCCGGCGCCCGTTCCGATCTCGGGCACGCGGCAGAGACGGTAGAGCCGCTCCGCGTCCTCCTCGCGCCACGGGCGCAGAATCAATCTTTTCGTTTTGAGTTCCATCACAGGGCGTCGCCCGAAAAACCGGGCACCGCACGATTCACCTCCCACTTCCCCGCCCGGGTTTCCCCCTCACTGCGCGCGGCACATCTCTTGCACGGTGCGGGCGGAGCATACATTTCGAACGGGTTTACTGATGCGATTGTACCACACTCTGCCCCGCTTTGCAAAGGCGTCACGGAAAATTCACTTGAAAATCTGTCGCGCGCGTGTTACAATAGACTGTACTTTGCCGGGAGTGTGACTTCCGGTATTTGATTGTCACGGCGGGCGCGCGCCCGCGAGAAATGAGAAAGAGGTCGCTTATGAGATACGATGTTGTTATCGTCGGTGCCGGACCTGCCGGCATCTTCACCGCCATCGAACTGCTCCGTCAAGGCTCCAAACAGTCCATTCTGATCGTCGAAAAGGGTCAGCCGATTGAAAAACGTCGCTGCCCCAAGAGCAAGACGAAAGAGTGCGTGAACTGCAAACCCTATTGCCATATCACCACCGGCTTCTCCGGTGCGGGCGCTTTCTCGGACGGGAAACTGTCTCTCTCCCCCGAGGTCGGCGGTGACCTGCCGTCGCTCATCGGTGAGGATCTCGCCGTCGAACTCATCGACTACGCCGACAGGATCTATCTGGAATTCGGCGCCGACGAACACGTCGAGGGCGTCTCCGACCCCGATAAAGTCAAGGAGATCCGTAAACGCGCCATTCACGCGGGGCTGAAACTCGTCGACTGCCCGATCCGCCACCTCGGCACCGAAAAGGCACAGGACATCTACCTCGCGATCGAACACTACCTCCAGCAGAACGGCGTCGACATGATGTTCGGCTACGAATGCGACGACCTGCTCCTGACCGGGAACGTCTGCCGCGGGGTCGTCGTCACGAACGGCAAGGACACGCGCGAGATCGAGGCGGGCGCGACCATCATCGCGACCGGGCGCCGCGGCGCCGACTGGCTCGAGAAACTCTGCGCGGAGTACGACGTCGCGCACCAGCCCGGCACGGTCGATATCGGCGTGCGCGTCGAGGTGCGTAACGAGGTCATGGAAGAGGTCAACCGCGTGCTGTATGAATCCAAACTCATCGGCTACCCCCGCCCCTTCAAGAACAAGGTGCGTACTTTCTGCCAGAACCCGGGGGGTTTTGTCAGCCAGGAGAACTACGACAACAACCTCGCCGTCGTCAACGGTCACTCCTATAAAGATCTCAAGAGCGGAAACACCAACGTGTCGATTCTCTGCTCGCACAATTTCTCGTATCCCTTCAATCAGCCGATCGCCTACGCGCAGAAGGTCGGTGAACTGACGAATATGCTCGGCGCCGGTCATATCCTCGTCCAGCGCTTCGGTGATATCCTCGACGGTAAGCGCACCTGGCCGAAGGAACTCTCGCAGTCGAACGTCCGCCCCACTCTGCCGGACGCCGTCGCGGGCGATATCACCGCCGCGATGCCCTACCGCGCGATGACGAACATCATCAACTTCATTCAGTCGGTCGATATCGTCGTCCCGGGCTTCGCCTCGACTGAGACACTGCTCTACTCTCCCGAACTCAAGTTCTATTCCAACCGCGTCAAAATGGATGCCAACCTCGAGACCAACGTCCGCGGGCTCCATTGTCTCGGCGACTCGTCCGGGTGGACGCGCGGTCTGATGATGGCGTCCGTCATGGGCGTCCTCATGGGCAGAAAACTCCGGGAGAAAGAACTCGCCGAAGAGGCGTGACGCAACCATGAAAACGATCGCCAGTTTCTCGGTCGACCATGACCTGATCGAACCCGGCATGTACATCTCGCGGATCGACGGCGACGTCGTGACCTACGACCTCCGCACCCGCCGCCCGAACGCGGGCAACTATATGTCGAACCTCACGATGCACTCGGTCGAGCATATCCTCGCGACGCTCCTACGCAACAGCGCGCGAGGTGACGAAATCGTCTATTTCGGGCCCATGGGGTGCCGCACCGGCTTCTATCTACTCGTGCGCGACACGGTGTCCCCGGAGGACGTCTACCGCCTGCTCGTCGAGACGCTCCGTCACGTCCCCGACGTCACGGAAATGTTCGGCGCCAAGCGCAAGATGTGCGGCAACTACCGGGGGCTGAGTCTCGACGCCGCCAAAGCAGAATGCGCCTCATACCTCAACGCCCTGCTCGCGCGCGGCGCGCGCTTTGACTATCCGACCAAGGAGGAAAACGCATGACAGGTCTCATCGGCGCGACGGAAAGCGAAGTGACGCATCTCGTCGCCGCCCTCACGGACGCAGAAGCCGAAACGCACCTCGGCATGACCTTTTACCGCGGGACGCTCGAGGGAGAACCCGTTGTCATCACCCGCGCCGGGGTCGGTAAAGTCAACGCCGCCCTCGCGGCGGGCACCATGTCGCTCCTCTATCACCCCGACCGGCTCATCAATACCGGCGTCGCGGGTGCGCTCGCGGAAGGTCTCGCACAGGGCGACGTCGTCGTCGCGACCTCGCTCGTGGAATACGATATGGACACCACCCCGTTCGGAGAGCCCCGCGGACTGCTCCAGATTCGGGGGCAGGAACTGGTGGAACTCCCCGCCGACAGGGAGACGGTCGCGGCGCTGATCTGCGCCGTCGAGGCGTGCGGAGAAGTACCGCATACCGGCATGGTGGCGACGGGCGACCGTTTCGTCGCCGGGGCGGACGCGAAAGCAGCGATCCTCTCGTATTTCCCCGCGCTCGCCTGCGAAATGGAGGGGGCGGCAATCGCCCACGCGGCGTATGCCGCGGGCGTACCCGTAGCGGTTCTGCGCGTCATCTCGGACAGCGCGGACGGCTCGGCGCCACTCGATTATCCCACTTTCGCTAAACTCGCGGCGGAGAAATGCCAGCACATTGTGCGCGCCTACCTCGCGTCTCTGCACGCATAAGCGGCGGGAAGTTTCGAAGAATCGCACCGCGCATCGCGCCGACAAGAGCGGACGTAACGCCGCCCGCGGCAACACACGATTCTGCCTTCGACATTGAGTAACATACCGGGCGGAGCCAAGAAAACAGGCTCCGCCCGGTCATTTTTATGATTCTCCGCGCATTTCTTCAAACGGACAGGCGGGGAACCGTTTCCGTATCTCCTCCGTCTCCCGCCGTGCCGGATACGCGCGGTCGAGCCGCCGATAGAACGATTCGCCATGCCCTGCCACCCACAGATGCGTGAGTTCGTGCGCGAGGACAAGATCGAGGCATTCCGGGGGATACCACGCAAGCGTGAGATTCAGCCGGATTGCCCCCGTCGCGGGCGTGCAACTCCCCCAGCGGGAGCGCATAAGGCGAATGCCGACGCGGTTCGCCGACCTGCCGACCGCCCGCTCGAGGGACGGCAGGCGCTCCCGCACGCGCTCGGTGAGCGCCCGCTCATAAAAGCGAAACAGGAGCGACCGCCGCACGGCGTAGTCTGCCCCCTCGCCGCCCGGGAGCAGAAGCAATAGTCTCTCCTCTTCGCGCCTTGCGGCGGGGCGTCCCGGCTTGCTTGCAAGGAAGAGCGTCAGCGGCTCCCCGAAGAGATAGACGCGCTCCCCCGAGGTCAGCGCGAGCCGTTCCGCCGTCCGCTCCCGCGCCGCCGCGACATGGGCGCGTATCCAGTCCGCCCGCTCCGAGAGGAGCCGTCCGATTGCCTCGTCGGAGGTACCGCGCGGCGCCGTCACGACCACTTCCCCGTTCGGATACACGCGCAGATAGGTATGCCGGATTTTCTTCCGTATCACGCGGATGCTTTTCTCCGGTTCCATGCGTCTCTCCCACCTCTCTCCGCGATGCGAGCGTGCGCCCGCTGAATATTCTTATTGTAGCACAAGCGCACCGTGCGCGCAATGATGCAAAACGAAACGGCGTTATTCATTTTTTACGCTTGCGCCGGGCGCTCATCTATGGTACAATGTACCCGAAAAAAAGAAACAGAGGCATACCGATGAAATACAAAGCAGTCATTTTTGACCTGGACGGCACCCTACTCAATACGATCGAGGATCTGAAGAACGCCACCAACCACGCGCTCACGGCGTTCGGCTACCCCGCCCGCACGACGGAGGAGATGAAGCACTTCGCCGGCAGAGGGGTGCGCTATATGGTGGCAAAGGCGCTGCCGGGCGGGGAGGACAACCCGCAGTTCGAGGACGTGTTCAACTGCTTCCGCCCCTATTACGAAGCGCACTGCATGGATCTGACCGCCCCGTACCCCGGGATTGGCGACCTGCTCGCGCGGCTCCGTCAGGCGGGGTGCAAGACCGCCGTCGTCACCAATAAAATCCAGAGTGCGGCAGACGAACTCATTCACGACCTCTTCCCCGACATTCCGCTCGTCGTCGGTGACAGCCCGGCGGTCAAGCGCAAACCCGCCCCGGACGGCGTGTGGCTCGCGCTCGAGAAACTCGGTGTCGACCGTGCGGAAGCCGCCTATGTCGGCGACAGCAATATTGACTACGAGACGGCAAAGAACGCCGCTCTCCCCTGCCTCTCCGTCCTCTGGGGCTTCCGCACGCGGGAGGAACTCGTCGCCTGCGGCGCCGATACCTTCTTCGAGACGCCGGAAGCGCTCGCCGATTACCTCCTCGCCTAAACCGACGAACCGAAAATCAAAACAAAACCGCCCGGCGGCACGATTTCAGTCGTGCCGCCGTTTTTCTTTTGCCGTCGGTTGCGTTTTGACGGATATGCTCAAAAAAAATGAGCATTATCCAATGATGAGAAATTATCGAAAGATAGGGGATTTTCCGATTTTTGAGCATAGCTTATCATATAAATGCTCAAGTGCAAATGCGGAAACGAAGATACGCGGAATGATTGTCTACACGCCGCTCTATGAGACTATGCGTAAGCGGGGAATCAGCACCTATCAACTCATCACCTATCATGGTGTCAGTCGTGGGCTCATCAATCGCTTGAAACATAATCAGGCAATTACGACCGTCACGCTCAACGATCTTTGCACGATTCTCAACTGCCGCCCGGAGGAGATCGTCGCCTATATCCCGGACAGTGTCGAAACACTCATTGAGGTGTAGATCATGTTCTGTAAGAAAACATTCATCGTCTGTTTATTGCTCGTCTCGCTCCTTGTCTCTGTCGTCTGCCCCTGTCTGATTTCCTGCTCCTCCTCGGGAGAGACCGACGCCCCCGCTCGGGAAAGCAATACCGCCGCCGGGCGGAACAGCGGCACCGACATCGCGCCGGAGCCTGCCCTCGGCTATTACATCGGCAATGCCTCCACCGGGGTCTTTCACCGCCCCGACTGCAACCGTATCCCCCTGATGAACCCCGCGAACAAGGTCACGCTCCGCGGTACGCGGGATACTGCCATCGTGCGCGGCTATACTCCGTGCGGCATCTGCACTCCTTGAAGTGAATCGACAGGGGCAGTGCAGCATCGGCATCTGCATTTTTCAGTTCTTTGTTTCACAAAATCCGTTACGGATTTGGTAGGTTCCGTCTTGCGGGGTCAGGCGTTTCTAAGCGCCTGACCCCGCCTGTCGTTTTTTGTGTGACCGGTGCGGCAACGGAGGCTCTCCCCCGGCGGGCGGTCAGCGTCCCCCCATGCGTGTTCCGCCATCCGCCGGAGGTTTTTAGCGGGAGCCGCACCGGTCACTTGCATTTCTTTTGCAGCTTTTTTCCAAAAAACAAAAAAAGACTTTACAAACGGCTTTTGTCAGGATATAATACCTATTGATAATCAGTCCTATTAACGGAACTATTATGGATAGAAGACATACCATACAACGCGAAATTGTCCTGAAGACCGTGCGGCGGCTGCATACCCATGTAACGGCGGACGATGTGTACGGCGCGGTGCGGGCTGAGTTCCCCGCCGTCGGACGCGGGACGGTGTACCGCAACCTGAACATCCTTGCCGAGGAGGGCGAGATCCGCAAGATCGAGGTGCCCGGAGAAGCAGATCGTTTTGATTTCACGATAGCGGCGCATTACCATGTGAAGTGCATGACCTGTAAAAGAATATCCGACGTGGATATGGCGGCTATCCCGCAGCTCCCTGATACGATCAAAGACAGTCGCGGCGGGCAATTCACCCTGTGCGATGTGGCGTTCACGGGTATCTGCCCGGAATGCCGAAAGAAGAATATTTGACATGATTTGCGCGAAAGGAGAACCACTGAAATGAAAATCACAAACGAAAAGCATTGGGAACAACAGAGCGAACGAGTTGAAGAAAGCGAAAAGGTCGTTATGTATTGGAATGAAAATTTATTCCTTTCTTTTAGCCGTTCAGCACTTGTCGAAAAAGCAAACCAAATAAAACAGGAATGG
>SFZB01000008.1 GCA_004558975.1 bacterium | reverse complement strand
GTATTATCACACAAATGTTTACATTTGTCAAGCGAAAGAAGTACCTTTTTTTACAGGAGAGAGCCACCGACGTGACTGAAAAACGGCGCCGCGCATACAATGGAAAAGTGAATGACGGTCAAAGAAGATTGGGAGGATTACTTATGTGTTCGATCTGCGGGATCTACGCCGCGCGGGGACTGGGGCTCGGGGCACTTTCGGCGGTGGAGTCGATGAGCGGCGCGATGACGCACCGGGGGCCGGATGCGGCGGGCGGCTTTTCTTCGGCGAATGTCGCCATGCACCACAACCGGCTTGCCGTCGTGGACATCATCGGCGGGGCACAGCCGATGACGGTCGTCCTCGGCGGGAAACGGTACACGATTGTGTATAACGGGGAACTCTATAATACGGAAGAACTCACGCGGGAACTCGCAGAGCGGGGCGTGTCCCCGAGGACACATTCGGATACCGAGGCACTGGTGTACGCGTATGCGGTGTTCGGCGAGGACTGCCTTTCGCATCTGAACGGCATCTTTGCGTTCGCTGTCTACGATGATTTTGAAGGAAGCCTCTTCTGCGCACGTGACCGGCTCGGCGTCAAACCGTTTTTCTTTACCGAGGCGCAGGGGCAGTTCCTCTTCGCGTCGGAAGTGAAAGCATTGCTGAAACACCCGAGCGTTCATCCCGTCATCGATGCCCCCGGTCTGTGGCAACTCCTGTATCTCGCGCCGGTGACGCTCCCGGGATGCAGTGTGTTCCGCGGAATCTTCGAGTTGCTCCCGGGCGAGTGCCTGCGTGTCGATGCAGGGGGGCTTCATCGCCGCCGCTACTGGGACTATACGCCGGGGGCGCATACCGAGGGGCGCGACGAAACGGTCGAGCACGTGCGCAACCTGCTCACGGACGCCATCCGGCGTCAGCTCGTCTCCGACGTGCCGCTCTGCTGTTTTCTGTCCGGGGGACTGGATTCCTCGGTCGTCAGCGCCGTCGCCGCGGAGAAGTACCGCGAGGAGGGAAAGCGGCTCTCCACTTATTCTTTTGAGTACGAAGGGAACAAGTACGCTCCCACGCTCTTTCAGCCCAACCCGGACGACGATTACGCACGTCTTATGGCAGAGTACATCGGTTCGGAGCATACGGTGCTCGTCGCCGACAGTGAAACGGTCGCACGGGAACTGCTCTCGGCGGTTCTCTCGCGCGATTTTCCGGGGCAGGCGGATATCGACTCTTCGCTGCGCTACTATTGCGCCCGCGTGAAAGAAAAGCATACGGTGGCGCTCTCGGGTGAGTGCGCCGACGAGATCTTCGGCGGCTACCCGTGGTTTTACCGCCCGGAGATGCTCTCGCGGGACTTCTTCCCGTGGGTGCACGATCCCGGGGCGCGCATCGGGCTCTTCGATGCGACGGCGACCCGCGCCGAGGAGGGGTACGCGTACCTCTCCGATGCCTACCATCGGGCGGTTGCGGCGGTGCCGGTGGACGATGCGGAACCTGCGGAGGAACGTACTGCCCGCATCGCGACGCGCCTTTCGGTCGATTACTTTATGACGAATCTTCTCGAGCGCAAGGATCGTATGAGCATGGCGTCGGGGCTGGAGGTGCGCGTGCCGTTCTCCGACCATCGCATCCTCGAATATGTGTACCGCGTCCCGTGGAAATATAAATTTGAGGGGGGCGTGGAGAAGTCGCTTCTCCGCGAGGCGATGGCGTCGTACCTCCCGCCGGAGATCCTCCACCGGAAAAAGAGCCCGTATCCGAAGACCCATAACCCCGCCTATGAAAAGCTCGTGCGTGAGATGCTCATGGCGCGCCTCGCCCGCCGCTCCAGTCCTCTGGCGCCGCTCCTGCGACGCGGGGCAATCGAAGAGCTGACGTCCGGTGGCGACGTGACGTGGCTCGGGCAGCTCATGTCCCGCCCGCAGATGTACGCGTGGCTCCTGCAGTTCGATTACTTCCTCACCGCATACCGGGCGGAACTCGTGCTTTGAGAGAAACCGTTTGACGAAGTCCTGTTTTTGTGCTACACTCTTGTCAAAACGGGCAGGCGCCCGGGTGAGGGGTAGCGTCTATGGCAGAGAAGTATCGGAAATGGCTGGAGAAGCACGCCCGCCCGATGTCGGGGGAGCGTGTGGTGATTACGGGCGGAAACAGCGGCATCGGTTTTGCCGCCGCCGGAGAGTTCCTCTCGCTCGGCGCCGTCGTCACGCTTGCGTGCCGGAATGAGGCGCGCGCCGCCGCCGCTTGCGAACGGCTTCGGGCACGCTATCCGCTCGCCGATGTGGACTATGCCCTTGTGGATCTTGCCTCGTTCGCGTCGATCGACGCGTTTGCCGCCCGCCTTGCGGCGGATACCCGCCCGGTGGACGTCTTTCTGCACTGCGCCGGGGTGTATTATCCCAAAAAGGCGACGACTGAGGACGGTCTGCCCATGACCGTCGGGGTGAACTACTGCGGGACTGTGCGGCTCTCCGAAGCCGTAGAGCCGCTGCTCGCGCCCGGCGGACGCATGATTTTTGTCACCAGTCTGGTGGACAGGAACGGGAAAACCGACCGTGAACCAAAAAAGGAAGGCTACGCTGCGTATGCGAAGAGCAAAACGCTCCTCTCCGCCTATGTCCTCCACCGTGCGAGGACGCGCACGGAGGGCATGCCGCTCTTCCTCGCCGTCCACCCCGGCATTACGGCGACGGATCTGCTTTCAAGCGAAAAGACGGCACATAAACCGCTGTTCTCCCGGCTCGGGCATGCGTTTCTGTACCTGTTTACCCACTCGCCCGAGAAAGCGGCGCTCACGGCAATCCGCGCCGCTGCCGGCGACGGGGAGAACGGGGATATCATCGCCCCTCGCGGGCTGTTCGGCATCAGCGGTTATCCGCACAAGACGCGCTTCTGCGCTCGTGTCCGCCGCGCGGAAAAGAACATGTAACAACCATGTGATGCAGCGTTTCCGTATCCGACCACATACAGCGTAAGACCGTGCGCATAAAACGCGACCGGGAGCCAAGGCTTCCCGGTCGCGCTTTGTTTTATCCGATACTGGAAATGTCATAGGGGGTCGATTGATAGACGAAATAGTTCAGCCAGTTGGTGAAGAGCAGGTTCGCCGCCGAGCGCCAGCGCACGAGCGGCGCGCGGCTTGGGTCGTCGTCCGGGAAGTAGTGCTCCGGTACGGGGGTCGCGGGGTCGAGTTGCCGGTCGCGCAGATATTCCTTTTTCAGCGTGTCGGGGTCGTATTCCGCGTGCCCGGTGAGGAAGATCTGTCTGCCGTGGTTGGCGGTGACGGCGAAGACGCCCGCCTCGGGCGAGGAGGCGAGGATCCGCAGTTCGGGGATTGCCTCGATGGCGGCGCGGTCGATGCCGGTGTGGCGGGAATGCGGCACGTAGAACACGTCGTCAAACCCGCGGAAGAGAATGGAGCGCTTGTATTCCACCGTGTGTGGGTACACGCCGGACAGTTTCCGCTCGAGCGGCACTTTGTCGATGCCGTAGTGGTAGTATAGACCCGCCTGCGCGCCCCAGCAGATGTGGAGCGTGCTGTAAACGTGCGTTTTCGACCATTCCATGATCTCCTTCAGTTCCTCCCAGTATTCCACCTCGGAAAAGGGGAGACGCTCGACGGGTGCACCCGTGATGACAAGACCGTCATAGTTGTTCTCGCGGATTTCGTCGAACGTGCGGTAGAAGGAGAGCAGATGTTCCTCGGGGGTGTTTTTCGAGACGTGCGAGCGGGTGTGGATAAGCTCCGGCTCGACCTGCAGGGGGGTGTTGCCGAGCAGACGGCAGAGTTGCGTCTCGGTATCCACCTTGGTGGGCATCAGATTCAGAATCAGGATTTTTAAGGGGCGGATGTCCTGCGTGACGGCGCGCGTCTCGGTCATGACGAAAATGTTCTCGTCTTCGAGCGTACGTACCGCCGGCAGTTCGTTCGGGATTTTGATCGGCATGGCGCTTATGCCTCCACCGCGTCGAGTGCGGCGGCAAGGTCGGCGATGAGGTCGTCCGGGTCCTCAATCCCGCAGGAGTAGCGGACGAGGTCGGGGCTCACCCCCGCCGCGACGAGTTGTTCATCGGTCAGCTGACGGTGCGTGGCGCTCGCCGGGTGCAGACAGCAGGTGCGCGCGTCCGCGACGTGCGTCTCGATGGCGGCGACTTTCAGCTGCTTCATGAAGGCTTCCGCCGCACGGCGCCCGCCCCGCACGCCGAAACTGACGACGCCGGAGGAACCGTTCGGCAGGTATTTCTGCTGGAGTGCATGGTAGGGGTCCCCCGGAAGGTCGGGATAGCGAACCCAGGTGACATTCGGGTGGCTCCCCAGGAAAGTCGCCACCTTCAGGGCGTTCGCGCAGTGCTGCTTCATACGCAGATGCAGGCTCTCGAGCCCGAGGTTTAAGAGAAAAGCGCTCTGTGGCGATTGGGTACAGCCGAAATCGCGCATGAGCTGTGCCGTCGCCTTGGTGATATAGGCGCCCGCCTGCCCGAATTCTTTTACATAAGTGATGCCGTGGTAGCTTTCGTCCGGGGTGCATAGACCGGGGAACTTCTCGGCGTTCGCCGCCCAGTCGAATTTGCCGGAGTCGACGATGGCGCCCCCGACGGCGGCACCGTGTCCGTCCATATACTTGGTGGTCGAGTGCGTGACGATGTCTGCGCCGAAGTCGAACGGGCGACAGTTCACCGGCGTCGCAAAGGTGTTGTCGACGATCAGCGGGACGCCGTGCGCGTGTGCCGCTTTCGCGAACCGCTCGATGTCGAGGACGGTCAGGGACGGGTTGGAGACGGTCTCGCCGAAGACCGCCTTGGTGTTCGGGCGGAATGCGGCGTTCAGCTCCTCGTCGGTCGCGTCGGGGGAGACGAACGTGAAGTCGATGCCCATACGCTTCATCGTGACGGCGAAGAGATTGAACGTGCCGCCGTAAATGTGGGCGGAGGCGACGACGTGATCGCCAGCTCCGGCGATATTGAACACGGCAAAGAAGTTGGCGGCTTGCCCGGAGGAGGTCAGCATGGCGGCAGTTCCGCCCTCGAGGGCGGCGATCTTCGCGGCGACCGCGTCGCAGGTCGGGTTCTGCAGGCGGGAATAGAAGTAGCCGCTCGCTTTGAGGTCGAAGAGGTCGCCCATCGCCTCGCTTGTCTCGTAACGGAAGGTCGTGCTCTGCACGATGGGGATCTGTCTCGGCTCCCCGTTCTTCGGTGTGTAGCCACCCTGCACACAGGTGGTGGCGATGCCTGTCTTTTTCATGATGAACTCCTTTCGGTATTCGGTATATCCTTTATATTTTGTGTAAAAAAACAAAAAACACCCGTCTCTTTTTGAGACGGATGACTCCGCGGTACCACTCAAATTCACGGTCGAAACCGTGCCCTCACAGGCGCTGACACGCCCCGGCGAAGCTCTCGCGCGCCACACGGGAGACCCTACACGCGTCTGACGCGCTCGAACCTCCGGCTCAGGAGCCATAGGCACATTCTCTCCGGGCGACCGACTCACACCACACGTCGGCTCTCTTGGCACCCTCGGGGAAGACCCTCTCCCTCCTCGCCTTGCTGATTTTGGCTCATTATACCCGATTTGTACGCCCGTGTCAAGGCGTTTCGCAAAAAAACTTTTTGGCTTTACCGCTTTACAGAGATAAAGCGATGTGCTATACTGAAAGCGGAAAAAGTCATTTCGGAGGAACCTATGAACGGAGAAGTCACGACGCTGTCTGAGCAACTGGAGTTGCTTTTCGGGGTGATGGCAACGCTGGATACGCCCGAAAAAGTCAAGCGCTTTCTCACCGATGTCTGCACGGATACGGAGATCGAATACATGGCACAGCGGGTGGAATCCGCGCGTCTGCTCCTCTCCGGCGCGACCTATCAGCAGGTCAGCGGGGCGGTGAAAATTTCGTCGGCGACGCTCAGCCGCGTCAATCGGTGTATCAAGCACGGATCGGGCGGGTATGCCGGTCTGCTTGCGGAATACCTCGCGGAGGAGCGTGAAAAAAACTCTTGACACGTCGCCCACGGTCGTGTATAATGCAGTCAATAAATGCTTGGATGGTATTATGCCGTTATCGCATGACCCATACAGAGAGTCGCCGGTCGGTGCAAGGCGTCGGGGTCGGATGACGACAGTCTCGTACCGGAGCAGGCGCCCCGAACCGCTGTCGCAGTAAGGGCACCCGGGCGGATCCCGTCACAGATCCTCGGCTTGTCAGAGCCGTCAGAGCGGTCGCCCCGCGGCGACAATGTCGGGTGGTACCGTGGTTGCATCGCAATCATCCCGCAGGAGTCTTAGGACTTCTGCGGTTTTTTGTTTTTAACGTCAGTTTGTATGACCGGGAAGGGAGAACAGGATGAAACAGCAGAATGTAAGAGAGGTTACGGTTTCGGACAGAACGCTCGCGGTGTGCGCCGCCGGGCGCGAGGCGCCGCTGACGTTCCGTGAGCGGACGCGGATTGCCGAGATTCTTTCGGGCGCCGGGGTGGACGCGATCGAGCTCCCCGCCATGACCCGCCCGCGCGAGGAGACGGTCGTGAACCGCACGATCGCGCTTGCCGCCGGGGAGGTTGCCGTCAAGATTCCCGTGACCTGTGAGGAGGGCGTCGTCGCGGCGTATGAGAGTATCCGCGACGCCATTCACCCGGTCCTGCAGGTCGTCATGCCGACTTCTACGCTCGGCATGGAGTACCGCTTACACAAAAAGGCGCATGCCGCCCGCGACTATGCCGTTTCGCTCTGCCGTGCGGCGCGTGAGATCGCCCCGGCTGTTGAATTTGTGGCGGAGGATGCCTCCCGCGCAGAGCCCGCTTTTCTTTCGGAGCTCATGCAGGATGTCATCGCCGTCGGGGTCACTTCGTTTGTCCTTTGCGATGATGCCGGGAACTGGCTCCCCGAGGAGGCGGCGGCGACCGTCCGGGCGCTTGTGACGCCCGCGTGCTCGCTCCTGATCCGCCCCGCGATGTCGCTCGGGCTCGCGTCTGCGGTCGCCGCCGCGGCGCTCACGGCGGGTGCCGCCGGGGTCGTCACCGGCATGGGCGGCGCCTCTTACCCTGCGGCGGCGTTCTCCGATCTGCTGACTGCCCGCGGCGAGACGCTGGGGCTATCCTCTCGCCTCGTCGCCACCGCGATCCATCGGGAGACGGAGGAGATCGACCGCACCGCCGGCGGCGTCGGCGGGAAGCGACAGGATCCTATCGCCGCGCGCATCGCGCTCGGCGCGGATGCGACGGTCGGTGAGGTCTCCGACGCCTGCAACGCCCTCGGCTATGAACTCTCCGATGAGGATATTGCCCAGGTCGTGCGCGAGGTGCAGCGCGTTGCGGAGAAGAAGGAATCCATCGACGCTCGGGAACTGGAAGCCATTGTCGCCACCGCCGCCATGCAGGTGCCTTCGACCTATCACCTTGTCAGTTATCTCGTCAGCACCGGGAATGTGATCTCACCGATGGCGGAGGTCACGCTGAAGACCGGGGAACGCACACAGTCGGGTGTTTCCATGGGTGACGGTCCGATCGACGCGGCGTTCCGTGCGCTCGAACAGATCATCGGGCACCACTATGAGCTCGACGACTTCGAGATTCAGTCGGTGACGGAGGGGCGCGGCGCCGTCGGCTCCGCCCTCGTCAAGCTGCGTCACGACGGCAGACTGTACGCGGGGCAGGGCATCTCGACCGATATCATCGGCGCGAGCGTGCGCGCCTACCTCAACGCCCTGAATAAGATCATCTACGAGGATGGACGGGAATGAAACTGGCTTTTTCGACGGCGCTCGTGCCGTCTCCGACCTTTTTTACGCTCTGTAATACCGCCGCCGAATACGGCTATGAGGGCATGGAGCTGCATGATCTCGATGCCGTCGCCGCCCTCCCGGACGGTCCCTTCGGCACGGACGCCGCGGGCGCGCGGCGTAAGTTGCGAAACAGGCGCCTCGCGCTTTCGGCATTGACTTGCCCGACCCCGGCTGACGGGACGGAAGTCTCGCGGCGCGAGATCGACCGTTACTGCCTCGCGGCGTCCGATGCAGGGATCCCCGCCGTCATCGTCACGGTGGCGGGAGGCGTCGATCCCGCCCGCATCGCCGCTTCTCTTCGCCCGGTCGCGGAACAGGGAGACGCCCGGTGTGTACGGCTCCTCTTTGAGACGACGGGCGACCTTGCAAACACCGAGCGCCTGCTCGCAATCCTGCACGCCTTTCGCGCTGTCGGCGTCGGCGCCGCGTGGAATATCCGCGCGACGTACTTTGAGGGCGGCGAGAGCGCCGAGACGACCATCACCACCCTCGGCGCCTATATCGCCTATGTCCGCATCGGTGACCGCCGCGCGGGGGAGAATGTCCTGCTCGGGGAAGGGGAACTACCCACCGGAGATTTTCTCGACGCGCTTCGGTCGCTGAACTATGACGGCTACTGCGTCTTCGATACGGCGGATATCGCCGACGCCGACCTTCTGCTCACGCACAGTGCCGCTTTTCTGCGTGCCCGCCTCGGCGGGGAGAAAAAACGCTCCCTGCAGTCGAACCGGGCGGGTACCGGCACGTTCCCGTGGAAAAAGTATGAGGTCATTGATAAGACCTTTTCGCAGGTGCTCGACGAGATGGCGGAGACCTATCCCGACCAGTACGCCTTCCGTTACCCGACCCTCGATTATACCCGTACCTACCGCGCGTTCCGAGAGGATGTTGACCGCATCGCCGCGTCGCTGATTGCCCTCGGGGTGAAGCCGGGATACCATGTCGCCGTCTGGGCGACGAACGTCCCTCAGTGGTTCCTGACCTTCTGGGCGGCTGTCAAGATCGGTGCCGTCCTCGTCACCGTGAACACCGCCTATAAAATTCAGGAGGCGGAATATCTGCTTCGCCAGTCGGATACCCATACACTCGTGATGATCGAAAACTGTAAGGATTCCGATTATCGCGGCATTATGTCAGAGCTCTGCCCGGAGCTGAAAGACAAAGCGCCGGAGGCGCCGCTCTACGCGGAGCGCCTGCCGTTTTTGCGTCATATCGTGACCGTCGGCTTTTCGATGCCCGGCGCGCTTACGTGGGAGCGCTTTTCCGAACTCGGCGCGACCGTCCCGCCCGAAGAAGTGCGGCGGCTCGCCGCCGGTGTGCGCCCCGACGACGTCGCGAATATGCAGTACACCTCCGGCACGACCGGCTTCCCGAAGGGCGTCATGCTGACGCATCGGAATATCGTCAATAACGGGAAGATCATCGGCGATCGCATGGACCTCTCCACCGCCGACCGCATGATGGTGCAGGTGCCGATGTTCCATTGTTTCGGCATGGTGCTGACGATGACGTCCATCATGACCCATGGCGGCACGCTCTGCCCGCTCCCGTACTTCTCGCCGAAGTCGTCGCTCGCCTGTATCACCGAGGAGCGCATCACGTGCTTCAACGGCGTTCCCACCATGTTCATCGCCATGTTCGCGCATGAAGATTTCGCGGGGACGGACTTCTCCCATGTCCGCACCGGCATCATGGCGGGGGCGAACTGCCCGGCAGAGCTCATGCGCCGTGCCGCCCGCGAGATGCACATGACGGAGATCGTCAGCGTGTTCGGGCAGACGGAGGCGTCGCCCGGCTGCACCATGGGTGAAGTCGGGGAGGATCTCGACCACCGTGTCGAGACGGTGGGTACCGCTTTCCCCGGGGTGGAGTGCAAGATCATCGACCCCGAGACGGGGGAGGATCTGCCCGACGGGGAGAACGGCGAGTTTGTCGCCCGCGGCTTCAATATCATGAAAGGTTATTACAAAATGCCCCGCGCGACGGCGGCGACCATTGACCGCGACGGCTGGCTCCATACGGGCGACATCTGCTGCCGCACGCCGGAGGGATACTTCCGCGTGACGGGGCGCCTCAAGGACATGATCATCCGCGGCGGGGAGAACCTCTACCCGCGCGAGATCGAGGAGTTCTACCTCACGCACCCGAAG
The DNA here is from genome assembly GCA_004558975.1 of bacterium. Classification (GTDB taxonomy): domain Bacteria; phylum Bacillota; class Clostridia; order Oscillospirales; family CAG-272; genus UBA1740. The sequence goes on along the minus strand of SFZB01000008.1, from coordinate 14,996 downwards.
GTCAAGGACGTGCAGGTCATCGGCGTGCCGGATGCGCGCTACGGTGAGGAGGCCTGCGCGTGGATCGTCCTGCATGACGGTGAGAGCGCGACGGAGGAGGAGATGCGCGACTTCGGACGCGCCCATATCGCGAGCCATAAGGTACCGCGCTATTTCGTGTTTGTCCGTGCTTTCCCCATGAACGCGGCAGGGAAGATCCTGAAATATAAAATGCGCGAGACCATGATCGAGCGCCTCGGGCTCGCCGATCGCTGAGGCACCCCTCGTAAAAGTCCGATCGGAAAGTCAATATAAAGGAAATGTTTCGTGAGACAGATGATTGACGCACATTGTCATATCTACCCCGACAAGATCGCCGAAAAGGCGACGAGGGCAATCGGGGCGTTCTACCATATCCCGATGCATTACGACGGACGCATGGAGACCATGCTCCGGGAGGGCGCGGCGGCGGGAATCGGACGCTATCTCGTCTTTTCCGTCGCCACCAAGCCGACGCAGACCGTCTCGATCAACGACTATATCGTCGAGACCGTGGCGCGCCATGAGGGGCAGATGCTGGGGCTCGGGACCATTCACCCGGATAATACGGAGCCGGGAGTACACGTCGAGTATATGCTCGCGCACGGGCTCCGCGGGGTGAAGCTTCACCCGGATATTCAGGGGGTCGCGCTCGACGATCCGCGCTGTATGCGTATTTTCGAGGCGTGTGAGGGTAGGCTCCCCGTGCTTCTCCACACGGGTGACCGCCGCTTCGACTATTCCAACCCGAACAGGCTCCTCCCGGTGCTGGAGCGTTTCCCGCACCTGACGGTCATCGGGGCGCATTTCGGTGGCTATTCCGTTTGGCAGGATGCGACCGAGATGCTCGCCGGGCATGAGAACCTCTATGTCGATTGCTCGTCCTCCCTCTTTGCCATGTCCCCGGAGGAGGGCAGACGCCTTGTGCGCGCCTGGGGGGCGGATCGCGTGCTGTTCGGCACCGATTATCCCATGTGGAACCCCACGGAGGAGGTCGCCCGTGTGGAAGCGCTCGGGCTGACCGAGGAAGAAAACGAACAGGTGTTCCATAGAAACGCCGAAAAACTTTTCGGCTTTGAGAGTCACTTTGGGGCTTGACAGCCCCCGGGGCGGTGTGCTATACTCTTGTCATCCAAAAAGACTGTGACGAAGACGGAAGTATCGTTTGATCCCAGAGAGCCGGCGGGCGGTGTGAGCCGGTGTGAGGACGGTACGTGTTCCTATCCCTTCCGAGTCGGAGTCCCCAAAGCGTGTTTTGCCGGTAGGGGTTCCCGTGATGCCGCGTGAGCGCAAATGGCTTGTTTGAGCCTGAGGGCACGGCGTTTTCACCGTGAATTTGAGTGGTACCGCGGGTCATATATGACTCGTCTCAAAGCATTTTTGAGACGGGTCTTTTTGTTTTCTCGGAAAGACCCGGGAAAGGAAAGAAACATGAACGAATCCACAATGCTCCGCATCGGGGAGATTGCCACGCGTATCCGCGGGATGCGGGAGATCCTCGGCTGGTCGGAGGCGGACATGGCGGAGAAGACGGGGCTCACCCAAGAGGAATACGCCGCCTATGAGGGCGGCGGGGTCGACCTGCCGTTCACCTTCATTCATAACTGCGCGCTTGCCTTCGGGATGGAACTCACAGAACTGCTCGAGGGGCGGGAGCCGAACCTCTCCTCCTATACCGTGACGCGTCGCGGAGAGGGAGAGGATACCGCCCGCGAGGCGGGGATCCTGATCCGTAACCTCGCGCCCCGCTTCCGCTCCAAGATCGCGGAGCCCTATTGGGTGCGGTACGAGTATGACGAGAAGCTCCAGCATCAGCCGATCCACCTGACACGCCACTCGGGGCAGGAATTTGACCTGATTCTGCGCGGGCACCTGAAAGTGCAGGTCGGCGACCATACGGAAGTGCTCCGCGAGGGCGACAGCATTTATTATGACAGCGCAACGCCCCACGGCATGATTGCCGTCGACGGGGAGGACTGCGTGTTCTGTGCCGTTGTCCTACCGGGAGTGGAGCATACTGCCGCGGCGGCACCCGCCACGGTCGCCGTCCCCGATACGGGCGATCTCGTCGTCGACCGTTTCGTACATACAGAGACGGACGGAAGCGGCGCGCTCACAGGCGTTTCTTTCAGAAATACGGAACACTTTAATTTCGGCTTTGACATCATCGACGCCATCGCCGCGAAATGCCCGGATAAACTCGCGCTCCTGCACCTCGACGCGGATAAGAACGAGCGCCGTTTTACCTACCGTGATCTGAAAACGGCGTCGAATCGGTGTGTCAACTACTTCCGTTCGCTCGGTATCGGGCGCGGGGATAAGGTCATGTTGGTGCTGAAACGGCATTACCAGTTCTGGTTCGCGATGATTGCGCTCCATAAGCTCGGCGCCGTTGCAATCCCCGCCACCTCCCAGCTCAAAGAACACGATTTCACCTACCGTTTCGACGCCGCGGGGGTGGACGCTATTCTCGCGACGGCGGACGACGGCGTGCCGGCGTGCGTGGACAGCGCCGCCGCGTCCTGTCCGACGCTGAAGACCAAGATCCTCGTCGGCGGCGCGCGCCCGGGCTGGCATGACTTCGACAGCGAATATACGCTCTATTCGGGGCGCTACGACCGCCCCGAGGACGCCCCCGGCGGGGAGGAGACGGCACTCATGTTCTTCACCTCCGGCACGACGGGGAACTCCAAAATGGCGGCGCATAAACATACCTATGCTCTCGGGCACTTCGTGACGGCGAAATACTGGCATTGTTGCGAGCGTGACGGGCTCCATTTTACCATTTCCGACACCGGCTGGGGCAAGTCGCTCTGGGGGAAGTTCTACGGGCAGTTCATGTGTGAGGGCGCGGTCTTTGTCTACGACTTCCGCCGCTTCTCGGCGTCCGACCTCCTGCCGCTTTTTGCGAAGTACGGCATCACGACCTTCTGCGCGCCGCCGACCATGCTGCGCCTGATGATCAAAGAGGATCTTTCTTCCTATGACCTCTCGTCCGTCCGGCATATGACAACGGCGGGCGAGGCACTCAACCCCGAGGTGCACAGGCAGTTCTTCCTGTCCACGGGGCTCTCGATCATGGAAGGGTTCGGGCAGACCGAGACGACGCTCACGATCGCCAACCTTGCGGGGACGACCCCGAAGATCGGGTCCATGGGTAAGGCGTCTCCGCAGTACAAGATTGACCTTCTGGATGCGGACGGCAACCCTGTCGGCGTCGGTGAGGTCGGAGAAATCTGTATCGACGTCTCGGGGGGCGCCCCCGTCGGACTTTTCGAGGGCTATTACCGCGACCCCGAGCGCACGCGCGAGGTATGGCATGACGGCTATTACCATACGGGCGACACCGCCTGGCGCGACGAGGACGGCTATTTCTTCTATGTCAGCCGCGTGGACGACGTGATCAAATCCTCCGGCTATCGGATCGGACCGTTCGAGATCGAGAGCGTCATTATGGAACTGCCGTACGTCCTTGAGTGCGGCGTCTCTGCGGCGCCCGACGAGGTGCGCGGGCAGGTCGTGAAAGCCAGCATCGTCCTGACGCGCGGCACCGAGCCGACCGAGGCGCTGAAGAAAGAGATTCAGGACTATGTCAAGACGCATACCGCGCCGTATAAATATCCCCGTATCGTGGTCTTCCGGGAAGAGCTCCCCAAAACCGTGAGCGGTAAGATCCGGCGCAATCTTTTGTGAAAAAACAGTTGACAGCAGTTACAAAGTGTGATATAATGTATCAAATCACCCAAAGGCGTTGAAGAAAAGGACACGTAACAGGGTCCCTCTCAGAGACATGGCGGTCGGTGCGAGCCATGAGGGGCAGATACGTGTTTGTAGTTTCCGAGCCGGGAGGAAGAAAGGGATCTCCGAGTAGACCCTCCCCGTCATTGCCGCGTCAGAGCATAGAGTTTGCTGGAACTCGATAAGGGCACGACATGATGTCGTGAATTTGAGTGGTACCGCGGGTCATTTTCGGCTCGTCTCAAAGTCATACTTTGAGGCGGGCCTTTCTGTTTTCCCGCCGGGGAGGAATTATGCAGACCAAAACCAAAACAGGACTGGAAGAGAAGATCCGCGAGATGGCGGGGCGTATCCGCGCCCTGCGGGAGATCGTCGGGTTATCCACTGCCGAAATGGCGGAAAAGACGGACGTCGAGGAGGCGGAATACATCGCCTGCGAGGCAGGGCGGCAGGATCTGAACTTCGCGTTTCTCTATCGTTGCGCACAGGCGCTCGGCGTCGACGTCACGGATATTATCGAGGGGACGGGACCCCGCCTTTCTTCCTATACGGTCACGCGCCGCGGAGAGGGGCAAAAGATCGAACAGGCGCACGGCATGATCTATTACAATCTTGCCGCCGCTTTTAAGAATCGTATCGCCGAACCGCTGTTTGTCTGCTCGGTTTATTCCGAGGAGGCGCAGCACCACGATATTGAACTCACGACCCACATCGGGCAAGAGTGTGACATCATCGTCAGCGGCACGCTCAAAGTGCAGGTCGGTGAACATATCGAGATCCTCCGCGCGGGCGACAGCATCTATTATGACAGTGCGACGCCCCACGGCATGATTGCGACCGAGGGGGCGGATTGCCTTTTTTACGCGATCGTTTTGAACCCGGCAGGAGAGCCGATTGCCAACCTGACGCACAGCGGCGTGCGCGAGTTTACCACCCTCCCGCCGAAGTTCACCCCCAGCCGCAAATGGGTGTGGGAGGACTATATCGACGTCCGAGAGGGAGAGAACGGCGCGCTCGAGTCCCTCTCGTTCAAAAACACCGATACGTTCCATTTCGCCTTTGATATCGTGGACAGGATCGGGCGGGAGCAACCGGGGAAGCTCGCGATGCTCCACCTCGACCGCGAACATACGGAGCGGCGCTTCACGTTCGCCGACCTCTCCCGTGCTTCCAACCGCGCAGCGAACTATTTCCGCTCTCTCGGCATCGGACGCGGTGATCGCGTCCTGCTCCTGCTCAAGCGGCATTACCAGTTCTGGATCGCCCTGCTCGGGCTCATGAAGATCGGCGCCGTCTCCATTCCGGCACCCTGCCAGCTCCGCGCGCATGATATCTCCTACCGCCTCGGCGCGGCGGGTATCACCGCCGTTGTTGCCACGGCGGACGGCGATATTGCCGCCGAGGTGGACGCCGCCGCGGCGGAGACGGGCGTGCCGCTGACCCGTATCCTCGTCGACGGCAAGCGCGACGGCTGGCGCGACTTCGACGGGGAGTACCCGCTCTTCACCGGGAAGTTCGAGCGCCCGGCGGACGCCCCTTCGGGCGACAGCCTGATGCTCATGTATTTCACCTCCGGCACCTCGGGGAACCCGAAGATTGCCGCACACGATTACCGTTATCCCCTCGGGCATTTTCATACGGCGAAGTATTGGCACTGTGTGAACCCGGATGGCTTGCATCTCACCGTCGCCGACACCGGCTGGGCAAAAGCGGCGTGGGGGAAGATCTTCGGTCAATGGCTGTGTGAAGCGCCGATTTTCGTCTATGATTTCGACAGATTCGACGCGGCGGATATTCTGCCGATGTTCGCGAAATATCATATCACCACGTTCTGCGCCCCGCCGACGATCCTCCGCATGATGGTCAAGGAGGATATCTCTCGCTACGACCTTTCGTCCGTCGAGCATATGACGACGGCGGGCGAGGCGCTCAACCCCGAGGTGTTCCGTCTCTTTGAGGCGGCGACGGGACTACAGATTATGGAGGGCTTCGGGCAGAGCGAGACGACCTGCGTGATCGCGAACCTCGTCGGTACCCGCGCCCGCCTCGGCTCCATGGGGAAGCCGGTACCGCTCTACCGCGTCGCGCTGCTCGACGGGGAGGGCAGACCCGTGCCGGACGGCGAGGTCGGCGAGATTTGTATCGACGTCTCGGAGGGCGCGCCCTGCGGACTGTTCCGCGGCTACTACCGTGACGACGAAAAAACGGCGGAGTGTTGGCACGACGGCTACTACCATACGGGCGATACCGCATGGCGTGACGAGGACGGCTACTACTGGTATGTCGGGCGCACCGACGATCTCATCAAATCCTCCGGCTACCGCATCGGACCCTTTGAGATTGAGAACGTCCTCATGGAACTGCCGTACATTCTCGAATGCGGCGTTTCCGCCGCACCCGACCCGGTGCGCGGACAGGTGGTGAAAGCCAGCATCGTCCTCACCCGTGGCACCGCCCCGACGGAGGAACTCAAAAAAGAGATTCAGAACTACGTGAAGGAACGTACCGCTCCCTATAAATACCCCCGCATCGTCGTGTTCCGGGAGGAACTCCCCAAGACGACGAGCGGTAAGATCCAGAGAAATAAACTGTAAGGAGAGACACCATGTTAGAAATCCGTTTGACAAGAACCACGACCCCGAAAGAAAAACCGCAGGACGAAAGCGCGCTCGGGTTCGGTAAGATCTTCACCGACCATATGTTTCTCGCCGATTATACGGAGGGGGAGGGGTGGCATGACGCCCGCATCGTCCCCTACGGTCCGCTTTCGCTTTCTCCCGCCGCGTCGGTGCTGCATTACGGCACCGAGATCTTCGAGGGCATGAAAGCGTATCGCACGGCATCGGGCGAAATCCGCCTGTTCCGCTCGATGGAGAATATCCGCCGCATGAATCACAGCGCGGAGCGCCTGTGCCTGCCGGAGGTGGACGAGGCGTTCATGCTCCGTGCGCTGGATATGCTGGTGGATCTCGAGCGCGACTGGGTACCGCACAGCGTCGGTACGTCTCTCTATATCCGTCCGTTCATGTTCGGGGCGGATCCCCACCTCGGCGTTCACGCCGTTCATGCGGCGACCCTCTGCATCATCTGCTCGCCTGTCGGCGCCTATTACGCCGAGGGCATCAACCCGGTGAAGATTGCGATCGAGCACGAGGACGTCCGCGCCGTGCGCGGCGGTACGGGCTATGCGAAGTGCGGCGGGAACTATGCCGCCAGCCTGCGTGCCGGTAAGCGTGCGGAGGAAAAGGGCTATACACAGGTGCTTTGGCTTGACGGCGTCGAGCGTAAGTATATCGAGGAAGTCGGCTCCATGAACGTCATGTTCAAGATTGCGGGGAAGATTGTCACCCCCGCGCTCACCGGCTCCGTCCTCCCCGGCATCACGCGCAAATCCTGCATCGAACTGCTCCGCTCGTGGGGTTACGAGGTCGAAGAGCGTCTGCTCTCGGTCGGGGAACTGATCGGTGCCGCTGAGGACAGGACGCTCGAGGAGGCATGGGGCACCGGCACGGCGGCGGTCGTCTCTCCGATCGGCACCCTTGCCTACGAGGGGCAGGAGCACACGGTCGGCGACGGCGGCATCGGCGCCGTGACGCAGAAACTCTACGACACGCTGACGGGGATCCAGTGGGGCACGCTCCCGGACACCTTCGGCTGGTGTCACACGGTGGAGAAACCATGCGACTGACTGAGTTCCCGCACCGGCGGGTCACGCTCTTCGCCGGACATTACGGGAGCGGGAAGACCAATCTCGCCGTCAACTACGCGCTCGCCCTCCGTGAGAGCGGGGAAAGCGTGACGGTCGCCGATATGGATATCGTCAACCCGTATTTCCGCACCAAGGACAGCGCCGAGGTGCTGGACGCGGCGGGAATACGCCTGATTTCCCCGGCGTTTGCGAACAGCAACGTCGACCTGCCGGCGCTCCCGGCGGCGCTCTACCTGCCCATCGTCGAGCGCGATACGCTCGCGGTTCTGGACATCGGCGGTGATGACCGCGGGGCATATGCCCTCGGTCGATACGCGCCGGATATTCTCGCGGAGGGCGATTTCGAGATGATCTTCGTCGTGAACTTCTGCCGCCCGCTGACAAAGACGGCGGAGGACGCGCTCGGGGTCATGCGGGAGATTGAGGCGGCGGGCGGGATTCCGTTTACCGCGATTGTCAACAATTCCAATCTCGGTGCCGAGACGACACCCGAAACGGTGCGCGCGACGCGCGAGCGAGCCGAGGTGCTATCGCGTCTCTCGGGGCTCCCGCTCCTGTTTACCTCCGCCGAGGCGCGCATCGCCGACGCGGTACCCGAGCCGCTCTTCGCGCTCACCCTGCAAAAGAAGTATTTTTGATAAAGGAGACTGCCATGGCGAAAGTAACCTTTGCAACGGACCTCTGTAAAGGCTGTGGACTGTGTGTCACCGCCTGCCCGCGGGGGATCATCACCCTCTCGCGTGAAAAAATCAATCAGAAAGGACATTCTCCCGCCGAGGTGACGGACGGGTCGAAGTGCATCGGTTGTGCGTTTTGCGCGACGATGTGCCCCGACTGCGTGATCACGGTGGAGAAGTGAGGTGATACAATGGCGGAAAAAGTATTGATGAAGGGGAATGAGGCAATCGCCGAGGCGGCGATCCGCGCCGGGTGCCGTCACTATTTCGGGTACCCGATCACCCCCCAGACCGAGGTCGCCGCATATATGGCGAAGCGCATGCCGAAGATCGGCGGCGTGTTTCTCCAGGCGGAGAGCGAGATCTCTGCGATCAACATGGTGTACGGCGTCGCCGGGACGGGGAAGCGCGTGATGACTTCCTCCTCCAGCCCCGGGATTTCGCTGAAGCAGGAGGGGATCTCCTATATTGCCGGGGCAGACCTGCCCGCGCTCATTGTCAACGTACAGCGAGGCGGACCGGGGCTCGGCGGGATTCAGCCGTCGCAGTCGGATTATTTCCAGGCGACCAAGGGCGGCGGTCACGGTGACTACCACCTGATCGTCCTCGCGCCCGCCTCCGTGCAGGAGATGGCGGACATGACGGTGCGTGCCTTTGATCTTGCCGATACATACAGAATGCCCGTCATGCTCCTCGCGGACGGCACCATGGGGCAGATGATGGAGCCCGTGATCCTCCCGGAGGCGGTCGAGCCGCGCACCGAAGAAAAATCGTGGACGGTGACGGGGACAGAGGGGAAGCGCCCGCATCATATCATCAATTCGCTGTACCTGAAGCCGGAGATCCTCGAGAAAACCAATATCGAGCGCTTTGAGCGCTACCGCACGGTCGAGGAGCGCGAGCCGCTGGTCGAAACCTACATGATGGAGGACGCGGAGTATTGCGTCGTCGCGTTCGGTATCGCCGCGCGCGTCTCCAAGAACGCCGTCAAGGCGGCGAGAGACATGGGTATCAAGGTCGGACTGATCCGTCCCATCACCCTTTGGCCGTTCCCGAAGGCAGCGCTTTCGGCGGCGGCGGAGCACGTGCGGGCGTTCCTCTCGGTGGAACTCTCTATGGGGCAGATGATCGAGGACGTGGAACTCGCGATCCGCTGCCGCCGCCCGGTGTCGCTCTGCTCGCGTACCGGCGGGATGATCCCCACGCCCGAGGAAGTTTTGACGGCAATTCGCAACATGACGGGAGGAGACAAGGCATGACTGTATTTGAAAAACCGAAATCGTTGACGGACGCGCCGCTGCATTATTGCCCCGGCTGTACGCACGGGATCATACATCGCCTTGTCGCGCAGGCGATCGACACACTCGGGATTGAGGGGAAGACGATCGGCGTTGCCCCCGTCGGCTGCGCCGTCATGGCGTACGACTATTTTGCCTGTGACATGGTGGAGGCGGCGCACGGCAGAGCCCCCGCGGTCGCGACGGGCATCAAGCGTGCCCTCCCGGAGAACATCGTATTTACTTATCAGGGAGACGGCGACCTTGCCTCGATCGGTATGGCGGAGACGGTACACGCCGCGACCCGGAATGAGAATATCACCGTCATCTTCGTCAATAACGCGATTTACGGCATGACGGGCGGGCAGATGGCGCCGACGTCGCTCCCCGGGCAGGTCACGCAGACCTCCCCCTACGGCCGTGACGTCGCGACGGTCGGCTACCCGATCCGTGTCTCGGAGATGCTTGCTGCCCTTGACGCACCCGCCTATATTCAGCGCGTCGCCGTCAACAACGTGAAGCACGTGAAAGAGGCGGAGAAAGCGATCCTGAAAGCCTTCCGTAATCAGGTGGAGGGGCGCGGATTCTCGCTCATCGAAGTGATCTCTTCCTGCCCGACCAACTGGGGCATGACGCCCGAGGCGGCGCTTCGGTGGGTAGAGGAAAAAATGATTCCGTATTACCCGCTCGGCGTGTATAAGGATCAGACAGAGGAGGGGACACGATGACGTATCACATTCTGATTGCGGGCTTCGGCGGGCAAGGGGTGCTCTTCGCCGGTAAGTTCCTTACCTACCTCGGCATGATGGCGGGGAAAGAGGTGAGCTGGCTTCCGTCCTACGGTCCCGAGATGCGCGGCGGCACCGCAAATTGCAGCGTGATCCTCTCCGACGACCCTGTCGGTTCGCCGATCGTGTCGCACCCCGACATTCTCATTGTGATGAACCTACCTTCGCTTGATAAATACGAGGGAGAGGCGGTGCCGGGGGCAAAGCTCTTTGTCGACAGTACGCTGATTGCGCGGAAAGTCGCGCGCACCGACGTTACGCCCTATTATCTGCCTGCGACCGAGATGGCGCGCGCGGCGGGGATTCCGACGCTTGCCAACATGATGCTGGTCGGAAAGGTGCTGCGTGAGGTCGGAATTCCGTTCGACCACGTGGAAGCGGCACTGAAAAAAGTCGTTTCCGCACGCCACGCGGATCTGTACGATGCAAACCTTCGCGCCGTCCGCACGGGATACGAGAGTTAAAATCTCCTCACAGGGCGCTCTGAAAACAACAACGATTTTTATCGTTTCAAAAACCGATTCTATCACACAAAGAGGAGCCGAGAAAACCGGCTCCTCTTTGTGTGTTTCAGCGCCACGCGTTTTTCCTCCGATGTCCGACTGCGCGACGTAATGATTTTGCGGCTTTTACGCCTTGAAGCGGCGGAGCCGCAGGGCGTTCGTGACGACGCAGACGGAGGAAATGCTCATCGCCAGCGCGCCGACCATCGGCGGCAGGCTGAATCCGATCGGCGCCAGCACCCCGGCGGCGAGCGGAATGCAGACCATGTTGTAAATCAGCGCCCAGAACAGGTTTTCGTGGATGTTGCGTATCGTCGCACGCCCGAGACGAATGGCGGTCGGGACGGAGGTGAGCGTGTCGCGGCGCAGGACAACGTCCGCGCTTTCGATGGCGACGTCCGTCCCGGCGCCGACGGCGATGCCGACGTCCGCGCTCACGAGGGCGAGTGCGTCATTCACGCCGTCGCCGACCATGGCGACCTTTTCACCGGCGCCCTTTTCTGCTTCGATACGCTCCGACTTGTCGGCGGGGAGGAGCCCCGCTGCGTAGCCGTCGATACCGGCGTCGGCGGCGATGTGCTTCGCGACGATCTCATGGTCGCCCGTGAGCATGAGCGTCTTGACACCGATCTTGTGCAGTTCGGAAATAGCTTCTCGGCTATCCTCGCGAATGCCGTCCGCGACGGCGAGGAGCCCGATACACTCGGCTCCGCGGCATACATAAGTGATGGTGGAGCCGCTCTCGAGCAGTGCCTTGACTTCATTTTCCGGGAAGGGGGATTCGATTTCCAGTTCCTCGAGCAGCGCCCGGTTGCCGGCGAAACATTTGACGCCGTTCACTTTGGCGTAGACGCCGCGCCCCTCCATCGCGGAGAAGCCGACGGCTTCCGGCGTTTCGCCTTCTCCGAGCCCCGCGCAGATGGCTTTCGCAATCGGGTGCCCGGACGGCGTTTCGAGCGCGCGGGCAAGCGTGTGGAACGCTTCTTCATTGGCGCCGGGGGCGGTGATGGCGGCGGTCAGGCGCATTTTGCCCTCCGTGACGGTGCCGGTCTTGTCGAGTGCGACGGTCGTGATACGACCGAGGGATTCCAGCGCCGCGGCGCTCTTGATGAGAATCCCCATTTCGGCGGCGCGCCCGGTGGCGGTCATGATGGCGGTCGGCGTCGCGAGCCCCAGAGCGCAAGGGCAGGAAATGACGAGGACGGCGATCGCGTGCGAGAGCGCGTCCGTGAAGGTGTAGTGGTCGCTGACCCCGGCGACGATGCTCCAGACGCCGAGCGTCACGAGCGCGATACCGAGGACGGCGGGGACAAAGACGGCGCTGACCTTGTCCGCGATGCGCGCGAGCGGTGCCTTGGAGGCGACGGCGCCGGCGACCATGCGAATGGTCTGCGAGAGCGAAGTTTCCTCGCCCACACGGTCGGCTTTCAGCGTGACGGAACCGGAGGTGAGAATACAGCCGCAGAGCACGGTGTCGCCCGCCTTTTTGTCGACCGGCAGGCTCTCGCCCGTGAGCGTGGATTCATCGACCGCGCCGGTGCCCGTGAGGACGGTACCGTCGACGGGGGTACGCTCCCCGGCACGCAGGATCACCGTGTCGCCGACGACGACTTCCCGGAGCGGGAGCGTCACTTCGTTCCCGTCACGCAGGACGTTTGCGGTCTCGGGCGCGAGCGAGGCGAGCGCACGGACGGCGGCGGCGGTCTTGTCCTTTTGCCGCCCCTCGAGCGTCTTGCCGAGCGTGACGAGGATTAGGATCATCGCGGCAGTTTCCGCGTAGACGTGCGGCGTCGACATGCCGTGATGAGAGGCGTGTCCGCCCGCGATCAGCATCACCAGTACGCCGGCAGTCTGCAGGATCGCGGCGGCGGAGCCGAGGGCAATCAGCGTGTCCATATTCGGTGCACGGTGGAAGAGCGACGCAAAACCACCCTTAAAATAGCGGTAGTTGATACCCGCCACGATCAGCGCGAGGACGAGCTGTACGCTGACGTTCAGGATCGGGTTCTCGCGGAGTGCGGGCGGGATCGGCGCGTTTGCCCACAGCATCGGCATCATGCCGAGCCAGAGGAGCGGCAGACCGAAGAGGAGCGAGAGCCACAGACGTCGCCAGGAGGTCTTTTCCGGCGGCGGGAGCGCGACGCCCGCCGCGGTCGCCTCGATGACGGAGGCGGAATAACCGGCGTGCTTGACCGCCGCGATGATGTCCTCGGTGGGGCACTCGTGTTCCACGACCATGGTGCCCGTGAGCAGACTCACCGACGCGCGTGAGACGCCCGCCACGTGGGAGACGGCGCCCTCGACGTGCGCGGAGCAGGCGGCGCAGCTCATACCTTTGACGCGAAAATCCGTTTTCATCACAAATTTCCTTTTTCCGTTTTCTTTAGTATCACGGTGGCGGTATCGACTATACACCCCGCTTTTTCACGGTTAGTGTATCATGCATTTCCTATAATTGCAATAGGAATTCAAGAAAATTATTTGTAAACACGTGTGATACGTGTGCCGAGGGAAGTCAGGAGTTCATAGGGAATCGCCCCGAGCTTCTCCGCCCAGTCGCAGAGTCGTGCTCCCGGAGCTTTTCCGAAGAGCGTCACGGTGTCGCCGACGGCGCCGCCGACGTCCGTGAGATCGATGAGTGTCTGATCCATGCACACCCGCCCGACGACGGGCGCGAGTGCGTCCCCCACCGATACCATGCACCCATGCGCTCCCGCGAGCCGCGCAATCCCGTCCGCGTAGCCGAGCGGGAGAATGCCGATCTTCGAGGGACGGCGCGTAACGAATGTACCGCCGTATCCGATAGGGGATCCCGACGGCAGTTCTTTGACGGAGACGAGCGGCGCCCGCAGGGTGAGGATCGGCACGAGCTCCGCCATCGTCGGAGGAAGAGCGCCCGTGCGTGCGGACGTCTCTTTTGGGGTTCCGTTTTCCGTTGCCGCCAATGTCTCCGCGGCATTGTAGCCATAGAGCGCCAGCCCCGCCCGTACCATGTCGAACGCCGCATCCGGGTAGCAGAGCAGTCCCGCGGAGTTCGCCGCATGGCGCAGGAGCCGCCGCCCGAGCACGTCCTCGACCGCCGTGACAGCCGCCCGGAATGTATGGAGTTGCCGCTCCGTTGCCTCCCGTCCTGCCGCGCCCTCGTCGGCGCACGCAAGGTGGGTGTAGATACCCGTGATGCGGAGCGCGGCGAGCGTCCCGATGATACCCGCCGCTTCGGCGGCGTCTCCCGGGAGGAATCCCAACCGCCCCATACCGGTGTCGATTTTGAGGTGGACGTCGGTTTGCCCGCCGCGTGCCTCTGCCGCGAGCGCCTCTGCCTGCACCCGGTCGTAGACGGTCAGCGTCAGATGCTCGCACGCCGCCCGTGCGGCAAACTCGGGCGGCACGTACCCGAGGATGAGGATCGGCGTGCGGATGCCCGCGCGTCGGAGTGCGAGTGCCTCGTCCGCCGTTGCCACCGCGAGGTAGTCCGCGCCGAGCCGTTCGTAAAGCGTCCCGAGGACGGCGGCGCCGTGCCCGTAGGCGTTTGCCTTGACGACACAGCAGAATTTTGCCTTTGTTCTCGCACGCAGCGCCAGATAATTCCGCGCCGCCGCGTCGAGTGAGATCTCCGCGACGGCGCCCGTCAGTCGTTTTTCCTTCATGACCACCCCTCCATATCCACAGGATATGCGGGGCGTACGCTCACCGTCCGCCGCACACGACGATGCTGCACGTATTTTGCGGGTCGCGACGACGTAGGGAAAGTACGCGGGGGACGCGACACACGGCTATACACACGTTTTTGCTGGTCTGCTACTTGCGCCGCCCGTCACCCATATGGTTTCACCCACGTGCTCATATAAAACCCCGGCGCGCTTCACCCGGGAAAAATCCCCGTCTCCCACGCCGCCAAGCTCGGACAATGACACACCGCGGGCACACAGACAAAAAAATCCCCGCCGACCGGAGAGGGCAGCGGGGATTTGGTATTACAGCACTTGCTGATCGTTGATAACAAGACGGAAGCGGATTCCGAGTTTTTCCGCCGCCTTGCGCGACATGACCATGCGGGTGAGGAAGATCTCGAAGTAGTCCATGACGGAGCTGATAGCGGTGTCGATCGTGAGGCGGAGCGTGATCTCGCTGTTATCGTCGGAGAGCGTCAGGAGCGACCCCTCTACGGAGTAGTTGACGCGGTCGTGAATATCGAAAGCGGCAATATCGCGGTTGCGTACACGGGAGCGCCGCACGTCCGTCTTGTCGGCGAGGATGAGCGCCGCGCTGACGGCGTTGACGGGGAC
>SFZB01000045.1 GCA_004558975.1 bacterium | reverse complement strand
TGATTCTTGACGAGGCGACGGCGTCACTCGATACCGAAACCGAAAAGCAGATACAGGACGCACTCAAAGAGCTGATGCGCGGGGAAAAGTAAACACCGAGGAAAGCACTGTGCGAAAGCCGGTGCTTTTTTCATGCCCAAAACACAAAACGGGAGGAAAAAGCATGACCGCAAAAGAAAAATCAAAAGCAAAAGCAAAGGCAAAACCCTTTCGATTCCGCGAAAACCGCGTTCCGCTCGACATGAACGGACACATAATCGCCCTTCCCGCCGAAAGACTGCACGAGAAGATCAAAAGCTCGACCGAAAACGAGATCCCCGCCTGCTCCGCGCTGCTTCAAAAGGGCGACACGGCGGAAAACGTCGAAGAATGCACGAAAATTCTCGAGGCGTGGTTCGAGGAGCTTCTCGGAAAGACCGTGTACGAAAAGATCTTCGGAGACAAAAAGCGCACCTTTTTCGACTGTTGCGACGCGTACCGCTATGTCTGTGAGGCGGCGCGGGACTATTTCGCCGAGATTGCCGAGAAAGGAAAGGTTCTGCCCGATGAGCCTTCTGACAAGTAAGCTTCCCGACAGCGTGCGGGTTTGCGGAAAAGACTATCCCGTCCGCACCGATTTTCGCACATGGCTGCACTTTGAGGAGCTTATGCTTGAGGAGAAAACGCGCGGTTCGGAACGGATGGTGCGCCTTTATGATCTTTGCTTTACGGGCGAGAGACCGAGCGCGCCGAGAAGCGCTCTTTCGGCGCTCTGCCGCTTTTTTTCGGGACGGGCGGACGAGGAGGAGACGGGGACGGAAGAAAAGCCGAAGGAGGGGCGGAAAAGCGCGTCTCGCACGCTTGATTTTTCGTTCGACGCGGGGCTGATTTACGCTGCCTTCCGCGAGGTTTACGGCATCGATCTTTTGTCGGAGCAAAACGCCGATCTTCACTGGCACGTGTTTCTCGCCCTTTTGCGGGCGCTTCCCGACGAATGCCGCCTGTGCCGCGTGATGTCGCTTCGCGCGATGAAGCTTTCGGACATTTCCGATCCCGATGCCCGACGGCGGTATGCCGAGCTGAAAGAGGCGTGCGCCCTGCCCGATAAGCGCTCCGAGGAAGAAAAACAAAAAGCCCTCGACGACACGGTCGCGCAGGGCTTTTTCGTGTAAAAGGGGGGAACGTGATTGACGGATTTTGACGGAAGTGTCAAATTTGATACGAAGATTGACACAAGCGGCTTTGAAAGCGGGCTTGCGAAGATCACCAAAGCCGCGTCAGCGGCGCTGTCTGCGGGCGCGATCGCGGGCGCATTCAAAGATGTAGCGAAAACGGGGGCGCAATTTTCCGCTACCATGTCGCAGGTCGGGGCGATCTCGGGTGCGACGGGGGCGGACTTTGACGCGCTGACCGAAAAGGCGAAGGAGATGGGCGCGGCGACCGTCTTTTCCGCGTCGCAGGCTTCGGAGGCGATGACCTACATGGC
Source organism: bacterium (assembly GCA_004558975.1). GTDB lineage: Bacteria > Bacillota > Clostridia > Oscillospirales > CAG-272 > UBA1740. The sequence goes on along the minus strand of SFZB01000045.1, from coordinate 8,058 downwards.
GATGGCGGGCTGGAAAACGGCGGATATGCTCGACGGTATCGAGGGCATTATGAACCTTGCCGCCGCCTCGGGCGAGAGCCTTGCCGCCACGTCGGATATCGTGACCGACGCGCTGACCGCTTTTGGACTTTCCGCCGCCGATTCGGGACATTTCGCCGACGTTTTAGCCGCGGCAAGCTCCAACGCCAACACCAACGTCGGCATGATGGGCGAGACCTTTAAGTACGTCGCGCCCATGGCGGGTTCGCTCGGATACAGCATCGAGGACATGTCGGTCGCGATCGGTCTTATGGCGAATTCGGGTATCAAAGCCTCCATGGCGGGCACGAGCTTAAACGCCATCCTGACCCGCCTTGCGACCAACACGAGCGACGCGCGCACGACGGTCGAGGAGCTGGGCGTTAAGTTTTACGACGCCGAGGGAAACGCGCGCGACTTCGGCTCGGTCATGGAGGAACTTCGCGAGGCGACAAAGAACATGAACGCCGAGCAGAAGTCGAACCTTGCCTACACCGTAGCGGGTACGGAGGCGTCGAAGGGCTTTTTGACGATTTTAAACGCGTCGACTGCCGACTACGACAAGCTGACCGAAGCCATCCGCAACGCCGACGGCGCGGCAAAGGAAATGGCGGAAACCATGGTCGATAATCTGCAGGGAGACATAACCCTTGCACAATCGGCGCTTGAGGGTCTTAAGCTTGCCGCCTTCGACTGCATCGAAAAACCGTTCCGAGAGGCAACGCAGCACGCGACCGAAGCACTCGACAATCTTACGAACAGCGCCAAAAACGGCGAGCTGAAAGAGAGCCTTACCGATATCGGCGAGTCGGCGGGAGAGCTGATGGAGTCTTTGACCGACTTTGCGGCGGACACCCTTCCGACCGTTCTTTCGGGGCTGTCGCTTCTCATCGACAATCTGGGACTTTTGGCAAGCGTCACGCTCGGCGTCGTCTCGGCGCAAAAGTCGATGGTGATTATGAAGACCGTAACGGCGATGTACCGCGCCGCAACGCCCGCGCTCCTTGAATATGCCGCGGCGCAAGCTTACGAGAATGAGATGGGCGCACGCGGAATTTCCGTGACAAAGCTTCTGATCGGCACCATGACGCTGAAAGAGATCGCCGTCGGCGTTCTCACGGGAAAGATCACCCTTGCCGCGGCGGCGCAGGAACTTTGGAATCGCGTGATGAACGCAAACCCCATCGGTCTTATCGCGACCGGGATAGGGCTTGTCGTCTCGGCGCTCTCTTACTTCATCCCGAAGATCGTAAGCGCGGCGAAGGAGACCGACGAATTCACGAAAGCCTTAAACCGCGCCCGCGAGGAGTACGAAAACGTAAAGAAGCAGGGCGAGGACGCCGTGCGCGACGCCGAGAAACAGGCGTACGTCGTCGGCAAACTGAAAGACCGCCTGTATGAGCTGGACGACGCGCTGTCCGATACGTCGCTTTCCTCCGAGGAGGCGGCGGAGAAGAAGCAGGAGTTACTGGGCGTTATCGACGATCTGAAAGAATACATTCCCGACCTTGCGATCGAGATCGATAACGAAACGGGACGGCTCTCGACCCAGCGAAGCGAGCTTGACCGCCTGTGCGAATCGTACGGAAAACTGGCGATCGCCAAAGCAAAGTCCGAGGCGGTGCACAATAATCTTGTTGCGGCGTATGATGTACAGTTCGAGGCGGAGAGGAAACTGACCGAAGCGGAGCGTGTGCTGGAAGAAGCGCAGGAAGCTCCTCCGAAAAAAGACACCGGCTTTTCGATAGCGGGCGGCATGGGCGACCTTGTCAATATGGGAAAAAAGCAACTCGCCGTTAAGGAAGCCCAAAAAGTCCTCGAAGAAGCGAACAACGATGTAGAGTATTGGCAGAACCAAGCCTCCGCGGCAGACCGCGAGACCCGCCTTTGGTCGAGCCGAACGCCGCAGGAAAGGGCTCTTCCGACCGAGGGACAGTTTGAGAGCCGATATAAAGAGTGCCCGCGCTGTCATGAGTGGACGTCCCGAGAAAGTAAAATCTGCACGATCTGCGGCTATGTGTTCGAAAATTCTTCGGGCGGCGATGCGGGCGGTGCGGGCGGAACGGGATCGGGCGGCACGACCGCAAAGACCCCCTACGAAAAGGCGAAAAGCGACCTTTCCTACCGTCTCGATGTCGACGAGATCACCGAGGAGGAGTATTACGACGCTCTCTCCCGCGCCCGCGACGAGTATCTGACCCGGGATTCCGACGAGTGGAGAAAGGTGACGGCGGAAATTTACAAGTACCGCAAAAAAGCCGCCGAGGACGAAAAAAAGACCCTGACCGAGGCGCGAAAGAATCTTTCCGACGAAGAGCGCAAAGCGTACGCCGCCGAAGCCGCCGCCGCACGGGAAAGCCTCGATACGCGCCTAAAGTACGGGCTTATTTCGGAGGAAGAGTATTACAAAGACCTTGCCGCTCTGCGCGACAAATATTACGACGACACCGACGAAGCGTACAAGGAGCTGACCTACAAGCTCATCGACTACGAAAAGGAAAAGGTCTCCTCGGCGCTCTCGGACATCGCCTCGTTTGCCGACGGCGCTCTTTCGGCGGTCGAGGGAAAGATGAAAAAAATGCGCGAAAAGCTGTCGGACTACTCCGCGCCGATCGGAAAGGACGAGGACGGAAACGCGGCGCTCACCGACCCGTATGCGGCGCTCGATGACCTTCTCGAATACAATTATTACCTCGGCACGGTAAAGGACCGCATGAAAAGCCTTGATCTTTCGGACGAGGAGATCGCCGACTTTTTCTCGGTGCTTTCGGATATGTCGGTCGAGGACGGCACGACCTTTGCCCGCCTTCTTTCGGAAAAGAGCGACCACGCTTTCGGAACGTATCTTTCGGCATGGAAGCGTCAAAACGAGCTTGCGGGCAGTATCTCCGACAGTCTTTACAAGGACGAATATGTCTCGGCGGTCGAAAAGAGCGCCGCGTTCGTCGACGAGCGCCTGAGAGAGCTTGCGGGCGAGATTCCCGACGCCTTTTACGAGGCGGGCGAGAACAGCGCGGAGGAGTTTTCGCGGGCGTTCGAAAAAAGTCTGGACGCGCTTTTCGACTCGCTTTCGGAACGGGTAAAGAGCGTGAATTCTTCGCTTTTCTTCCCGACGTTTGTCCCGACGGGCGCGGGCATTACGAACCACAGCGAGACGACCACCGTCAATAACAACTATTCGTACACCATACAGGGCACAGACGGCACAACGCCCGCGCAGATCCGCGATACACTGCGGGCGCAGGACGAGCTTCGGCGACTGGGAGGGATATCATGACGACCGTACATTACGAGACCGCGCGGGGAAGCCTTACGGCGGGAACAAAGGCGGGCTTTCCGCTCACGCTGACCGCCCTTTCGGGGCTTTCGGCTCCCGGGCGCGAGTACAAGACACTTTCCTTTTTGGGAATCGACGGGCAGACAACCGTCTCGTCCTCCGTCCGTCCCCGCACCGTGACCCTTGCGCTCGAGCGCCGCCCCGACTGTTTTCTTTCGGCAAGCGAGATTTTGCGCATTCTCTCGTCGACGGGCACTTTGACGATCGCGATCGACGAACGCTCTTTTGTCCTTACGACGAACCAAGTCGCCGTTCCCGATATCAGGCGCTCGGGCGATTTTCTTCTCTTCACGGCGCAGTATGTCTGCGACGAGCCGTATTTCACCGAGCCGTCTCCCCGACGAACCGTGTGCTTCGAAAAGCAAAAGAACATTCGGTATGTCGGCGGTGTGTGGAATCTCGGAACGCGCTCGTCTCCCGTCGTGTGGACGAGCACGAACAGCAAAAAAACCATCGTAAACGACGGCGACGCCCCGTGCGAGCCGACGATCGTTTTGGTCGGGGTCGGTTCGCCTTCCGACGGCGCGTCGCTCGAAGCGCGCATTGAATCGGAGGACGGAACGATTCTTTCGCAAATCGTCTTAAATTACGCCCCCGCCGACGGCGAGACGGTCGTCGTAAACTGCGACGGGCGAAAAGAAGAGGGGCGGTATATCCGCTCGAGTAAAAACGGCGATATCCTCTCGAAAAAATCGTCCGACACCTCGCTTTCGAAATTCCGTTTCCCCGTCGGAAAAAGCGTCTTTCGGCTGCTTTACCGATCGGAAAGCGGCGTTCTTTCGGCGTATGCCGACTATGCCGTGCGCTATGAGGGGGTGAGCCTGTGGAAATAGAGCTTTTGACGTACGACGGGGCGCACGCGGGCTTCTGCGACCGCATCGTCTCGGCAAGCTTCGCACCGAAATTTTGCGGCACGGGAAACGCGGAATATCACCTCGCGGCAAACTCACCCGCCGCAAAGAAAATCCTGACCGAACCGTTTCTTTTTCTGCGCAGCGGCGAATTTCTCTCGGTCGTCATCGGGCACACGGTGCGCGACACTCTCGGCGAAGAGCTTGCGGTCTACGGACGCACCCTTTCGTTTTTCACCGAAAAGACCCTTGTGCCGCCCGTTTCGTTCTCGCAAAAGACGGCGGGCGAGATGGTATCGGCGGTTCTTCCGAAGCTGTGCGGCGTTCCGTTTTCGCTCGACCCCGAAAGCGCCGATTTTGCACGGAAACAGGACGTCGAGAACGAGGAGTACCAAACCCTCTCCCGCTTTTTGGAGACGGTTCTTTCGCCCGAGGGCGGCGGGTACGAGGTGATCTTCTCGGGCGGCGTGCTCTCGCTTCGGCTTCTTCTTTCGCGCGATACGGGAAAAGACATTTCCGTGAGCGACGGCAACGCCTCTTCGGTAACGCGCACCTACGATCTTCTCGACCGCGCCTGCGCGGGTTATCGCAAGGGCGAGGACGGCGCTTTCTCGCTCGAGGGAACGCCCGACGAAACGCCGCTGAAAAACTGGTATACCGTTCTTGCGGACGGCGCACTTTCCGAATGCGTTCCGAACGATATCCTCACCGCCGACCTCCGCCGCCTTTCGTTCGGCAAGGATTACGCGCTCGGCGATATCTTCACCGTCCGCTTCGAAAACGAAGCGCATCTTGTCGGCTATAAACGCAAGATCGTCGGCGTGACGGTCGACGAGGATAAAAACGGATACCGCGAAACACCCGAATTTGCGGAAATTTAAAAAACAAAGGAGAAAAGCCTATGTATGTAAGCAAATTCCGCCCCGACACGGCATACGGCGCGGAGGACATAAGCGACATCGTAAAGACCCTCACCGGCGCGGGCGTTTCGCCGTCAAGCCCCAACGACGTTCTGTCGGCTGTGGCGGGAGGGGGCGTTACCGTGACCGATGAAAAATGCGCCGTGCGCTTTGCCGACACGACGAAAACCAAAGTAAAGATCGGCGCGGGCACCGTCATCATGCCCGACGGCAGTTTTCTTGTGACAAGCGGCGAGGTCCTTGATCTTCCGACGGGCGAAACGGTCTACGTTTCTATCCGCTCGGACGTTCTCGAACAGAACGTGCCGACCTGTTCTCTCACCGCGCCCGCCGACTCGGACGTTCTGCTTGCGACCGTCGAAAACGGAACAATTTCGGACAGCCGTGTCTTTGCCAAAAGCAAAATCGCGGCATACGGCAGTAATAAACAAAAGGAAATAACCTATACCGGCAAACAGGTAAAGGCATTTGCCAAGGCAAACGGCAGCACGGAGGACTATGCCGCCCGCATTTTTCCGCTCTCGTCCGACACGGCATACAACTATTTGATTCTGTCCGTGCCGACCGATTCGAACGGAGATCATACGCTTGTAATAAAGCTGGGAGAAACCTTTTCGTTTGTCGGCGCGGAGTCAGGGGAGACGCAACATTTGATTACGCCGTACGATTATATAAAACTGGATAACGAAAAGAAGCACATTTTGTATTCGCCGTATAACAGAACCCATTTTTATACCATGAAAGCACTGTATGTGTAAGAAAGGAGCTTTATGTTTTACGATTTTACGCTGACAAAATTCGAAACGCGCGCCGAACGTCCGCTTTTCACGGGCGACTGCGCCGCATATCGCCTGACCGTGCCGCTTCCCGCCGAGGAAAGCGGGCTTTTGACCGTAGCCGCCTATCGCCCCGACACCGAAAACCCCGTTCTCGTCTCGGAAGCCTTTTCGGGCACGGTCGCGTCGGCGACCCTTGCGGCGGGACAGTACGACAAGGAGGGCGAGACGCGCTTTTTATGTACCGTGTCCGACGAAAACGGGGGCGTTCTTACCACGCGCCTCCTTTATGCGACGGTGCTGCGCGGCATCGCACAGGGAACGCCCGCCCCCGACGACAAAACCGCGCTATCGGCGCTGCTCTCCGAGGCGGGAAAAGCTGTTTCGGAATGCTCCGCGGCGGCATCCTCCGCGACCGAAGCGGCAGCCGAGGCAAGGGAAGCAGCGGCGCTCGTCGTGAACGTCCCGACCAAGTTTTCCCAACTGACCGACGACGTAGGATATCTTAAAAAGACCGAAGCGTCCGCAACCTATATCCGCGCGGGGCGGAAAGCTGTACATCGGCGGCGACCCCGAAACGGTCTTTTTAAACGGGCTTATGACCCCGACCGAGGACACGTCCGCCGCCACCAAAAAATACGTCGACGACGCCGTGACGTCGGCGATCACGACGGCGCTGAACACGGCGGTATAAGGGGGATTAACATGGCAAAGACGAACAATTTGACCGACTTTTTGACCTCCCTTGCCGCAAAATTCCGCGCAAAGCTGGGAACGTCGGGAACAATCAACCCGCAGGATTTCGAGAGCAAGGTGGACGCGGTTTTCGAGGCGGGCAAAAAGAGCGAATACGACGCGTTTTGGGACGATTACCAATCGAACGGAACGCGGACGGACTATTACCACGCCTTTGCGGGGAAAGGCTGGACGCAGACTAATTTCAAGCCGAAATATACCGCCCGACCGTCCGAAGCGCGCAATATGTTTGCCCAAAACACAGGCATTACCGATCTAACCTTGACGGGCAAGTTTGATTTTTCGGCAGTGACGACAATTACCGATTGCATGGCGTGGTCAAGCGTGACAAAAGTCCCTTCGATCAACCTTAGCAATGCCCGTTCTTCACCACACGCTATTGCAAAAGCAAGATCTCTTGTGACCGTTGAAAATCTGATCTTTCCGACAAGCCCTTTTACCGTGAATTGCTCCGATTTTTTCTATTTGTGTTACGCGCTCGAAAACATCACGATAACGGGAACGATTCAAAACACGGGCTTTGATCTTCATTGGTCGACAAAACTCACGATCGAATCGGTCACGTCGATTCTGACGGCGCTGTCGAAGGATTCGTCCGTTGCGGCGGGGAAGAGCATTACTTTTCCGACGGCGGCACAGGCGAAGATACAAGCCGACACGACGGCAAAAGGGCAGTACGACGCGGCAATCGCGGCGGGCTGGACGATCGCATTCTCATAACGAAATTTCGTGACGAAAGGAGCATTCAAAATGAAACAAGAACATTATATCATGCTGACCGCCGACGAAGGGAAAATCCTAACCGACGGTGAAGTATACGGAAAAATCATTGCCTTGGGAAAAGGCGACAGCCCCGAACGGTATCATGAAATCACGGTCGGGGAATACGAAAATATTCTTGCCGTGGAAGAGGAAAGATCATGATCGGCGGCGCGCTTCCGAGTCCCGAAGACGCGCGGGATTTTCGCCTTTCGCGCTGTATGGATATGCCGACGGGCGGGGCGGTCCTTCCGCGTTCCTATCGCGTTTCATGGCTTCCCGAAATAAAAGACCAACAGCAAACAAATTCATGCACGGCGTTTGCGTTGTCTTATATCTTCGAATGTATATGGCACAGGATAACGAAAAACTATTTTCAGTTTTCAACGGGGTATTTGTACGGGAACAGGCGCGAAACGTGGTACAAAGAAACGGGCGAGATCATGCGCGACGCGATAAAGGGCGCACACAAACACGGCGATGTTTTTTCCGCCGTATGGGATAACAATTTGGAAGTACCCGACGCGATAAACGCTTTCGAATCCGCGTATAATTTCGCAAGCGGAAACAGCAAAAAACTGATAAAAGGATATGTGCGCATTTACGATATCGACGAAGCAAAAGCATTCCTTTACAAATAC
>SFZB01000007.1 GCA_004558975.1 bacterium | reverse complement strand
ACGCTTTATGCCGGCATTAACGAAGTCATCATCTATCACGAATATAACGAATATCGCAACGAATAAGAAAAATCCCCGTGCCGAGTTTGGTACGGGGATCCGTTTTATGCGGGGCATATAAGAATCGTATCGCGCGCGTGCGCGCAAAAAGAATTTGCAATAAGAGAGAAGATGTGATATACTATATAATGACCGATTTCGGAGTTTTTCGCGTGCAATATGCGGAGAATCGAACGAGAGTCATGCGGGAGGCGCATGAGAGAGTGCGGAGAACTAAGCCGGTGTCACGGGCAACCGTGACGGGAAACCGGATGCGGGTGATGTCGGTCAGCCATATCAATCCATGATGCCGGGCAAGGACGTAACGGTATCGGTTTAGCCGGGCGCGATGGTTACGGCTGAAAAAGGTGTTTTCACGCGTGCCTGCACGCGGTTTCGGTTATTCAAACGACTGAAAAGGAGTGCCGTTCTTCGGCATACAGTATGGATCTCGTACATGTGATGTCCCTGCTCGGGGGGGTCGCTCTGTTCCTGTTCGGCATGTCTGCCATGGGAGACGGGCTCAAGAACCTCGCGGGGAACAAAATGGAGACTTATCTGTGGAAGTTATCTTCCACGCCGGGAAAAGCCTTCCTGCTCGGTATTCTCGTCACCGCGGTCATTCAGTCCTCGTCGGCGACCTCCGTCATGGCGGTCAGTTTCGTCAACGCGGGTATGATGGGTTTCTCGCAGTCGGTCTGCGTCGTACTCGGCGCAAACATCGGTACCACGATGACCTCGTGGCTCCTCTCACTTTCCGGTGCCAACAACAGCGCCGTCGGGAGCCTCTTCTCGACCGAAGTGCTGTTCTCCGCCCTCATCATCGTGGGGGTCTGTATGCGGCTCATCGGGCGCAAACATACCCGTAAGGAAATCGGCATGGTACTGGTCGGGCTCGGTACGCTCCTGCTCGCCATGAACATGATCAGTACCTCGGTGGACCCCTTGACCGAGGATCCCGGTTTCCAGAGTATTCTCCTCCGTTTCGACCACAATCCGGCGCTCAGTATGCTGGCGGGGGTTCTCGTCGCGGCGGTGGTGCAGAGTTGCTCTGCCGGCGTCGGTATCCTGCAGGCGGTCAGCCTGACCTGCGGCATCACCTATAACGCCTGCCTGCCGATGATTCTCGGCATGAATATCGGAGCGAGCGTACCGGTGTTGTTCTCCATGATCGGCTCCTCCAAGAACGGCAAGCGTTCCGCTCTGACCTATCTTTATTCCAACCTCATCGGTATGGTCATTATCTGCGCGCTTTACTATCCGCTCAACGCGGCGTTCCGCTTCTCCTTCATGGCGTTGCCCGCCAATACCATGGCGATCGGCATCCCGATCCTGAACACCGCCATGCGGATCGTCATCGCGGGGGTACTGTTGCCGTGCCACAAACTGCTCGAAAAACTGATCCTTCTGACGGTTCGTTACGACCCGGCGGAGAATGCGGACGAAGAGGAGATCGACAACCTCAGCGACAAACTGCTCAACGACCCGCTGATCGCGCTCGAGGGCAGCCGCGCGGCGGTCGAAAAAATGGCGAGCCTCGCGCACGCCAATGTCCTGCGCGCGATGGCGCTCATCCGCCACTTCGACCGGGCGGAATATCTGCTCGTCGGGGAAAAGGAATCGCTCGTCGACCGCTATGAGGACAAGGTCGGGAACTATGTCGTCAAGATCGGGAAGAACGCTCTGACCGAAGAGCAACAGGCGCAAGTCTCCTGCCTGCTCAGCGCCATCGGCGACTTCGAACGGCTCTCCGACCACGCGGTCAACCTCTCCGAGACGGCGCTCGAAATGCACGAAAAGAAGATCGAGTTCTCGGGCGATGCCAAGCATGAGATCCACCTGCTGCTCGAAGCGGTGACGGAGATCCTCGAAATGGCGGCGCGTGCCTTCATCGACGGAGACGTCAGCGAGGCGATGGAGATCGACCCGCTCGAAGAAGTCATCGACGAAATGTGCAAGCGTTTCCGCGCCAACCACATCGCTCGTCTTCAGGACAGCGACTGCACCATTCTCATGGGCTTTATCTTCAACGACCTGCTCACCAACCTCGAGCGTGTCTCCGACCACTGCTCCAATATCGCCTTCAGCGTCCTGCATAACTACAATGTCGATGCCGAAGAGCACGGCTATGCAGAGCAGACCTCCGCGACCCCCGCATTCCAGCGCGGCACCGAGCATTATCGCGAGAAGTACCTCGGTCGCGTCGCAAGACCGGGTACGCACGAGGAATTACCCGAGGGGAGCGAGAGCTTTTTCTGACGTCAACAAGCGACGGCGCGCCATGGCGCGCCGTCGTCCGCATTTCGTCCCGGCAATCAACATCAGGGCAAACGTCATCGGGTGATCGTCCGAAAAAGCAAAAGAGAGACGGGCATACCGCCCCGACGTGATGATATGAAACGAATTGTAACCATTCAGGACATTTCCTGCGTGGGGAAGTGCAGTCTGACCGTCGCGCTCCCCATCATTTCGGCGTGCGGTGTCGAGTGCGCCGTCGTACCGACCGCGGTGCTGTCGACGCATACCGCCTTCACCGGCTATACCTTCCACGACCTCACGGGAGAAATGGCTCCCATCGAGGCGCACTGGCGGCGGGAGGGCTTTCACTTTGATGCCCTCTATACCGGGTACCTCGGTTCACGGGAGCAGATCGAGCTGGTGCAGAACTACGTCCGCGATTTCGGGCACCGCGACAATCTCATTGTCGTCGACCCCGTCATGGGGGATAACGGCAAGCTGTATGCCGGGTTTACCCCCGACTTCGCGCGTGAGATGGCACGGCTCGCGGGGGAGGCGGATGTCATCGTCCCCAATCTGACGGAGGCGTCTTATCTGCTCGGTATCCCGTACCGCACCGATCGGAACGAAGAAGAACTGCACGAGCTGCTCCGCGACTTTGCAGGGCTGGGGGCGAAAAACGTCGTCCTGACCGGCGTGTCGCTGCGCCCGGGAGAGCTCGGCGCCATGGGGTATTCTGCCGCGAGCGGTACGTTTTTTTATCATGCGTCGGAGCATTTGCCCGTTTCGTTCCACGGCACGGGAGACGTATTCGCATCCGCGCTCGTCGGTGCGCTCACCCGCGAAAGGTCACTCGACGACGCCGTCGGGGTCGCCGTGGATGATACGGTCGAATGCCTGCGCGAGACCATGCGCGACCCGAACCATGTCTCCTACGGCGTGAACTTCGAGACTGCCATTCCGTACCTGCTGACACGGCTGGGGCTTGCCGCGGGGGAATAAGGGCTTCACCCGCCCGACGTTCAGAGATCAAACCTTGCAGATCCGGCTATTATATTGCAAATCGTGCAGAACGTTTTGAAGTAAGGTGCCGTCGTGTCAACGCTGCTCGGGCGTGAAAAAACGCCGAAGAGTGGGGTGTCGTTCCGGAAAAACAGGCAAAAAATACAAATTGGCAACCAAAAATGCGCGAAAGCAATCGAAAGCGCTCGAAAAAGAAAAGAGAGAGGAAATCGTTTCCCCTCTCTTTTGCGTTTCGCCCGTCATAGCGCGGACAGGTCCGGCATAGAATGGCATCAAAGGTCGGCGAGTGCTTTACGGCAGTCTGCGCATACCTGTCTGTCATCAAATGTCACAAGACCGTTTCTCCCACCGCAGAACGTGCAAGAGTCTTCCTTCTTCAGAATGACTACGCGCTTGCCGTCCAGACGGATCTCGAGAGAATCGCCCGACTGAATGTGCAGAGTGCGGCACATTTCTTTCGGAATGACGATACGGCCAAGATTATCCAGCTGTCTTACAATACCGGTTGTTTTCATTGTCGTGTAACCTCCTGTTATTTTATCCGGGAAATGTGACGCGTTCACGATTCTGTCACATTTTTTACCAAGAACCGACTTAATGTTAGCAGAATAAAAGTAAGATGTCAAGGTGTTTTGTCGAAAAATCCGATCCAACTTGTGACGATGCAGGATTTGCAATCCCGGGACTGTATTGTACATGGCTCGGGCAGGTGCCGCCGCAGGCGGAAGAGGTGCATCTGCGGTGCGGGCGACCGTCCTCGTACACGCTCGGCGGACGCAATTTTGCCCTCCCCGTGACCCTCGACGCAAAAGAAATGGAAGAGGTATTTCTCGCGCTGTGCGCGGGGTCGGTCTACGCGCATCGGGAGACGCTCCGACAGGGGTATCTCGCCCTTTCGGGCGGGGTGCGGGTCGGGGTCGCCGGGCGGTACGTGACCGAGGCGGGCGTCATCACCGGCGTCACGGACATTACGGGGCTGTGCTTCCGCCTGCCGCATCGTTTCCCCGGGCTTGCCGACGGACTGTTCGGGGAATGGGAAGGGCTGTGTGCCGGTGACGGGGGGGCGGCACCCGGCAGCGGGGAAGGCGACGGCGACTGCGGCGCGGCGCGGGTCAATGAATCCTCTGTCATCGTTGGGCGCGGGAGGACGCCCGATCACGCGTCCTTCAATCCGGACGCCCGCCGGGTGTCACCAGGCGGGGGGATCCTGCTCATCGGGCGACCGGGCGCGGGCAAGACCACGCTCCTGCGGGAACTGACCGACCGGCTGTCGGCTGTGCGCCGGGTCGTCGCGGTGGACACGCGCGGAGAGATCGCGCTCGGGGGCGTGGGGCGGTTCCTCACCGTTCTCACCGACTGCCCCGCCGGGGCGGGACTGGAAATCGCCGCGCGGACGCTCTCGCCGGAAGCGGTCGTCACGGACGAAATCGGGCGCGAAGAGGTGCCGGGGATCCTCGCCTGTCTGCGCCTCGGGGTGCCGCTGTTCGCGTCGGCACACGGCGGGAGCGTCGCCGATGTGCGCGCCCGCGAGGGGCTCGGGGAGGTCATCGACCGCGGGGCGTTTTCGCTCGCTGCCGTCCTGACGCGAAACGGGGAGGGAATGACCATACGCACGGAGGTGCTGTCATGCTGCGACTGATCGGCGCGTCTCTTCTCACCCTCTTCGGCATCGCGCTCGCCCGTTACCTCGCGGAGCGGGAACGCCGCCGCGTGACGGTGGCGGAGGCGTATCTGGATTTTCTGCGCTATATCCGCGGAGAGCTGCACGCGTTCGCCCGTCCGCTCGGCGAGGTGTACCGCCGCGCGGAGAACCCGGTGCTCGAGGAGAACGGGTTCCTGCCCGCGCTCCGCGCGGGGGAAACACCGGGGGACGCGGCGCGCCGTACTTCGCCGCCGACCGACCCCGCACTCGTGAAACTGCTCTCCGATTTTGGCGGGGCGGTCGGGCGCGGGTATCTGGCGGAGACGCTCGCCTGCTGTGACGTCTATATCGAGCGCATCGACGCGTATGCAAAGAGTGTGCGCGAGGCGGCACCGACGCGCATCCGCGTCCGTCGGACGGTCGCCCTCGCGGGCACGGCGCTCATCCTGTTATTGCTGTTGTAGGAGGATTCCCATGGACATTTCCCTCATCCTGAAAGTCGCGGGTGTCGGCATCCTCGTCACGGTCGCCTGTCAGATCCTCACGCGCGCCGGGCGGGACGAACAGGCGACGCTCGTCTCGATTACCGGCATTGTCATCGTCCTCCTGATGCTCGTCGGGCAGATCGGCGACCTGTTCCGCACTGTGCGGGAGGTGTTCGGGCTTTGACGCTGTGGCAACTCACGGGGGCGGCGATCCTCCTCGCCGTCATCATCGCCGCCATGCGCGACAGCGGCTGTCGGACGACCCCTTACATACTCGCCGCGGGTGGGACGCTGTTCCTCGTTGCGATGCTTTCCCGTCTCGCGACCCCGCTCGGAACGCTCGCCTCGCTCCTCGGCGAAAGCCCGCTGTCCTCTTATGCGTCCGTTCTGCTCCGGGGACTCGGCATCGTGTGGGTGACGAAAATCGGCGGGGAGATCTGCCGCGACCTCGGCGCCGAGAGCGTCGCCGGGCGGCTTGAACTCTGCGGGCGGGCGGAACTCTTGCTCCTGACGCTCCCCTATGTGACCGAACTCGTGAAACTGGCGGTGCGGCTCGTCGAGGAGGGGTTATGAGAAAGGGCGGTGTGTTTTTTCTGCTCCTGTGTCTGACCGTCTCGGCGCTCACACTCAGGGCGGGGGCGAAACTCCCCTCCGCCGCGGCGGGGAACGGGGGAAGTGCCGCCGCGGGGGAAACGACGGGACGAGCGGGCGGGACACCGGGGGACGAGGGGGAGCGCGACTACCTCGCGGAGATTGCCGACGCGGTGCCGGAAGAGTATCGCGCGGCTTTCGGGGGACATGACGCATCCGAGCTCGTCGGGGCGGAATATCTCTTTTCCGTGCTGCTCTCGGGGCTCCGGAATGAAAGCGGGGCGGCACTGCGGCTCTTTGCCGCGCTCCTCGGCATCGTGTTGCTCGGGCGCGTGGTGACGGAGGTCGGCGGGGACGGGGAAAAAGGGCAGGGGCGGGTCGCGGAGGTCCTGCTGACCTCGGTGTGCGCGACGGCGTTTTTCGCCGTCGTCGCGGGGAGCGTGTCACGGGTCGGGGCATACCTCGGCGATCTGCGGACGTTCCTCAACGCTTCGACCCCCGCACTGACGGCGCTTCTTGTTGCGGGCGGGAGCACTGCCGCCGGGGGCACCGCCGCCGCCTCGTTTTCCCTCGGGCTGTTCCTGCTCGAAAACCTGCTCGCGGGGGTACTGTATCCCCTCACGGGCGTCTGCTTCGCGTTCGGGCTCCTCGATACGGTGTCACCCGATCTGCGGCTCGGCGGTGTCTCGAAGCATCTGAAATGGTTGTACATGACCCTCATCGGGGTGGCGTCCACCGTCTCGACGGCGGCGCTCTCTTTTCAGACGACGCTCGCCGCGAGCGCGGATTCCGTCGCCATGCGGAGCGCCAAATACGCGGTGGGGAACATCATCCCGCTCGTGGGGAACAGCATCGGCGCGGCGCTCGGAACACTCGGCTCCTCGCTGTCGCTCATCAAGAACACGGCGGGGGTCTCCTGCGTGGCGGCGGTCCTGCTCATGACCCTGCCGGAGTTGCTCTCGCTGTTCCTCGCGCGGCTGGCGGTCAGCGCCGCCGGAACCGCCGCGGAGGCGCTCGGCTTTACCGCCGGGGAAAAACTGCTTGCTTCTTTCCTTAAAATCTATGATATGCTGCTGGCGACGGTGGCGGCGGCGGGGGTGACATGGATCCTGTATGTTTCGGTGGTTCTGCGGGCCGCGTATCCGACGGTGGCGTGACATGAAGGCGTATCTTGTCGGCGCGGTACTCGCGGTCGGCGTGGCGGCAATTCTCTCCCTCTTAACGCCGGAGGGGCGGGGGCGGCGCACCTATCACCTGCTGCTGTCGCTCACTTTGCTCCTCGTCCTGACGGCACCGCTCGCGGTGCGCGGCGGGTGTGATCTCACCACACTGCCGGGCGGGGACGACGGGGGTGGGACCGTCACGGCACCGGAGGGCGGGCAGCTGCTCCTCGACGCGACCGCCGCCGCGCTCCGCGAAGAGATCGCCGCGCATTTTTCGCTCCCGCCGGAGGACATCGGCGTGACGGTCGGCGGTCGCGTGAGCGACGCGGGCGACGTGACGCTCCGTCGCGTGACCGTCGTGCTCTTCCGCGAGAGCCGCGTAAAGCGGCTGGAGGTCAAAATGTATCTGGAGGAAACCATCAAGTCGTGTGAGGTGACGGTCTATGTGGAATAAACAGAGAATCGCAGAGGTATGCCGCGCGCTGCTCCGCAAACCGTGGATGCTCCTCGCGGGGGCGCTCGGGATCGCTCTGCTCCTGGCGGGGACGCTCGGCGCCCGGTGCACGGGGGAGAGTGATACGGAGACGGTCTCCTCCGAGAGCGACGCTTACCGTCACGCGCTCGAGAGCCAGATTGCGTCGGCGCTCGCCGAGGTCGACGGCGTGGGGAAAGTGCGCGTCGTGCTGACGCTCGAATCGGGGGAGCAGTACCTCTACGAAGGATCCAAAAAGGTGGGGTCGGTGCCGCCGCGCGTCCTCGGCGCCGCCGTCATCTGCGAGGGGGGCGGCTCCGACCGCATACGGCGCGAGGTGACAGACCTCGTCGCGGCGCTCTGCCGTCTGCCCGCCAATCGAATCCATGTCGCGAAAATGGACTGACGGCGGGCACGGGGGGAAGCCGGGACGGCGAAGAGCGCCGCGCAGAAAAACCCCTTGCACGGCGGCGACACATTTTGAAGGTCGCCCGCATATCCTGATGCACTCCCGCATAGAGTGTACTACTCAAATACCAGAATGGCGCAAGGAGGCACACACATGGAACAGGCGAAGCCCGCACGGGGCAAAAAAATCCTGAGGCATATCGGAAAACGGAATCTGATCATTCTCTCCGTCATGCTGCTCATCGGTCTCGCAGTTTATCTCAACTATCTGTGGTTCTATCACCCGACGGACAATACCGTCAATACGGGGAACACGCCCGCCGGCACCGAGGGCAGTAACGCGGCGGCGACGGAACAGGACTACTTCGCGGCGACGTCTCTTGCCCGTGAAACGTCGCGCAGAGAGTCGATGGAGGTCCTGCAGAAGGTCGTCGACAGCGGGGAGGGCGAAGAGCGTGAAGCGGCGCTGACGCAGATTTCGGCGATCGCGGCGGCGATGGAGAAAGAGGCGAATATCGAGACGCTCATCAAGGCGGACGGCTACGCGCAGTGCGTGGCGGTCATCAACGGCGACAGCGCTTCCGTCGTCGTCTCGAGCGAGGTGGCGCTCGACGCGGCACGGGTCGCGACGATTACCGGTATCGTCTATGAACAGGCGGGCATCCTGCCGGCGAACCTCACGGTCAAACAGAAGTAAACCGAAAGCACCTCCCCCGGGAGGTGCTTTTTGCGGTGGGGTCGGAGACATTTTCGGCGGCGGTATCCCCGAGGGGAGAAAAGGCGCGGCGGCACACGGGGCTAACCGACGGCAGCCGCTCCGAAAGCAGGGTATCCCCGGAGGCGTCCGGCGCCCACAAATCCGTTGACAATTCCGCTCCCGCGTGCTACAATACCCTAAAACTGTAAAGGAAATCGGCTGCTATGGAAAAATTACGTGTCGGCATCATCGGCGCGACCGGAATGGTCGGTCAGCGCCTGATCACTCTGCTCGAAAACCATCCTTACTTTGAGATCCGTGCCCTGCTCGCCTCCGGGCGGAGCGCGGGGAAACCCTACCGCGAGGCGGTAGAGGGGCGCTGGAAAATGCAGACCCCGCTCCCGGAGCACGTCGGCACGATGCCGGTGCTGGACGCCGCGGACATCGAGGGTGTCAGACCGCTCGTGGATTTTGTCTTCTGCGCCGTCAATATGAAGAAAGAGGAGATTCGGGCGCTCGAAGAGGCGTATGCCAAAGCCGAGATTCCCGTCGTCTCAAACAATTCCGCGAACCGCTGGACGCCCGACGTCCCCATGGTAATCCCCGAGGTGAACGACGCGCATCTTGCCGTCATCGAGGCGCAGAAAAAACGGCTCGGCACGCACCGTGGCTTCATCGCCGTCAAACCCAACTGCTCGATTCAGTCCTATGTGCCGGCGCTGACGCCGCTGCTGCGCTTCGGCATCACCGAGGTCGTGGCGACGACCTATCAGGCGATTTCCGGGGCGGGGAAGACCTTCCGCGAGTGGCCGGAAATGATTGATAACGTGATCCCCTACATCGGCGGGGAAGAAGAGAAGAGCGAGCAGGAGCCGCTCCGCGTCTGGGGCAGCGTCGAAAATGGTGCAATTGTCCCGGCGAAGGCACCCCTCATCTCGACGCAGTGCATCCGCGTCCCCGTCACGGACGGGCACACGGCGGCGGTGTTCGTCCGCTTCCGCGAGAAGCCGACCCGCGAGGAGATCCTCGCGGCATGGCGTGACTTCCGCGGCAAACCGCAGACCCTCGGGCTTCCGTCGGCGCCCGCACAGTTCATCACCTATTTCGACGAGCCGGATCGCCCGCAGGTACGCCTCGACCGCGATCTCTACGGCGGCATGGGCATCTCGGTCGGCAGACTGCGCGAGGATACGATCTTCGACTACAAGTTCGTCGGGCTTTCGCACAACACCCTGCGCGGCGCCGCGGGCGGCGCCGTCCTCATCGCGGAACTGCTCACGCGGGAGGGGTATCTTACAAAAGCATAAAAGCAACAGCGTTGCGCCGGGGAATCGGGCGCAACGCTGTTTTTGATTCGGATTTTGGGACTTTGCGGTGTGCCCTTACAGGAGCGCCGCCACCTCGGGAATCGTCCGCAGATATTCGAGCACCCGTTCGATCGGAATGGCGAGCCCGGCACGGTATTCGCCCTCTTCACTGTACGCGCCGGCAAAGTTCACGGCGACGAGCTCTCCCGCAAAGTTGACGACGGCACCGCCGCTCGAACCGCTCGCGATCGGAGCGGTATGGTAGAGGACGGGGAACATGACCTGCGAGTCATCCGACCCCGCCGACGCGCCGAGCGCGCGGCATTCCTCGGCATGACCGTAGGTCAGGGCGTTCCGCTGCCCGCCCGGCTGACCGATCGCGGCGACAGCCTCGCCGGATGCTGCGCATGCAGAGGCAAAGGGAATCGCGGGGAGCGTGTGTTTCGCGTCGGCAGAGCCGCGCATCCGCAGCACAGCCAGATCATATTCCGCACTGCTCGCGAGGAGCGTCACGCTCCGATAGTCGCCCTCGCCGCGGTAGTCCTCGACCGTATAAGGGGTCGCAAAGAGTCCCCCGACGGCATCCGTGACGACGTGATTGTTCGTCAGAAGATAGTAGATGATGTCGGAGCCGTCCCGCTCGGTGAAGAAGACGATGCCGCTCCCCGTCTTCGTCCCCCGCCCGGCATCGGTCGCCGTCACCGTGCGGACCAGCACGAGCGAGGGCATCACGGCGTCGGTCAGGCGGTTCGTCCACTGTTCATAATCCGGCAGATACCCGGCAAAAAGGGTGAGATTCCGATGCACGGCGAGCGAGAAGTCATAGGGCTTCGTCAGGGCGTCGTCGGTGTACCAGCCGCGGAAGACCCAGCCCGCCTTTTCGGGGTTCGCCGGGGTCGGCAGGCGTCCGCCCACCGGCAGATGCACGGCGCCGTCCGCCTCACCGTTCCCGTAGCGGAGAGTGACGGTCACGGACGTCGAGAGCGGGGAGGTACCGTCCTCCGTAAAGGAGAAGTGACAGCCCGTGAGCCCCAGCACTAGGAGCAGGAGCAACAGGCAGGAGATAAGACGTTTTTTCATGGCAAACCCTCTTTCCGCTTTCAGTGTAGCATGGGAGCGGGGGAAATGCAAGAGGGGGCATTCCGCGCGGCGGCGGAAACGCTTTTCTGCCATCGCGAAGGTGAAAACGGCAGGGGGTCGTGGCGGCGCGGCATGCGGAGCGGCACCGAACCGAAAACGGGGCGGGGAAACGGAGAGGGAGCGGGGCCGGGCGGTCGAGAGGGAGCGGGAAGAAAATCGGCGGGGAACCTTGTGCGCGCGCCTTGACAAGTGCGCGCGCACAAGGTACAATAAAACTGTTTTATTGTATCAACTCACAAATTTGAGAGCGGAGGCAACTATGAAATACCGTTTTATCCGTTTCCCGGGCGGGAAATGCAAGGCGATGACACTCAGTTACGACGACGGGAACATCAATGATATCCGGCTCGTGGAGATCATGAACCGTTACGGGCTCAAGGGGACATTCAATCTGCCCGGCACCTCGTTCCCCGAGACGATGGAGAACGGGTGGCATATCTCCGCGGAGGTGGCGCGTACGCTCTACTTCCCGGCGGGACATGACGTTGCCATCCACGGCGCGACCCATATGGCACCGGCGCTCGCCGCGCCGAAAGACGCGATCCGGGACGTGCTGGACTGCCGCTCGTTCCTCGAAAAGTTCTACGGGCGCATTATCCGCGGCATGGCGTACCCCGACCTCGGCACCATCACCGCCGAGATGAAAACCTATCTGAAACTCATCGGCATCACCTATGCGCGGGGGCTTACCCTGACGCACTCGTTCTCGCTCCCGACCGACTGGCTCGAATGGACCCCCACGACCCGCAACCGTGATCCGAAACTCATGGAGACACTCGAGAAGTTCCTCGCCGCCGACCCGCGCGCCGAGTACATTTCGCACCGCGAATCTCTGCTCTTCTATATGTGGGGACATTCCTTCGAGTTCCAGCCGGACAACTGGCACATCATGGAGGACTTCGGCGCGCGCGCCGGCGGGCATGACGACATCTGGTACGCCAACAATACCGAAATCTACGAATACTGCCACGCATACGACCAGCTGGTGTTCTCCTGCGACAACACCATGGTGTACAACCCGACGCAGACGCGCATATGGTTCGACGCCGACGGCGAGCGTTACGAGATCGCCCCCGGCGAGACGCTGAATCTGCCGTAATCGCCCGACCCGCGGCACAGCGGGGAAGCACGCACGATACCGGTCGGCGCGGCGCGCCTCTGACGACTGCCGACGCCCGCCGGCTCTGCCGGCAAGGAAAGGAGAACCCATGACCGAACTCGAAAAAGCACGGGCGGAGATCGACCTCTGCGACCGTGAAATGGCGGCGCTGTTCGTGCGCCGCATGGCGGCGGTGGAGCACATCGCGGACTACAAGACGGCGGCAGGGCTCCCCGTCCTCGACGCCGCGCGCGAGGCGGAGGTCATCCGGCGCAACTGCGATGCGCTCGGCGACAGCCCCTATACGGAAGAATACCGCGCTCTCCTTACTGCCATGATGGCGATCTCCCGCGGGTACCAGTCGCGCAGAATCAAAGATCTGTATGTTGACCTCGGCGCGCGCGGGTATGAAGTCACGGTAGAGCCCGGCGGGCTCCGACGCGTCGGAGCGCATTTCGATCTCGGGCGCAAGTGTCTTTTGGTGACGGACAGCGGCGTGCCGGAAATCTACGCGCGCACCGTCGCCGCGGCATGCGGCGAGCCGACGCTCGTCTGTCTGCCGATGGGGGAGGCGACGAAAAACATCCGCTCCCTCGAGAAACTGCTCGGGATCCTCGTCGAGCGCGGCTTCACGCGCACGGACTGCGTCGTGGCAGTCGGCGGCGGGGTCGTGGGGGATCTCGCGGGATTTGCCGCCGCGACCTATCTGCGCGGCATTGATTTCTACAACATCCCGACGACGCTGCTCTCCGAGGTGGATTCCTCGGTGGGCGGGAAAACGGGAATCGACTTTGGCGGCGCCAAGAACCAGGTCGGCGCCTTCTGGCAACCGCGCGGGGTGCTGATTGACCCCGAGACGCTCTCGACGCTCGACAACCGGCAGTTCGCCTGCGGCATGGCGGAGGTCATCAAAATGGCTGCGACGTTCGACGCCGACCTCTTCGCTTTCTGCGAGCGGGCGACGCCTGCGGACGCGGCGGAGATCATCCGCCGGGCGGTGCGTATCAAGCGCGATGTCGTCATGCGCGACGAGAGAGAGGGAGGGCTGCGCCGGGTACTGAACTTCGGACACACCGTCGGACACGCCGTCGAGAGCCTCGCCGGCGGGCGGCTGCTCCACGGGGAGTGCGTGGCGATCGGGATGCTCCCGATGACCTCGCCCGAGGTGCGCCCGCGGCTCCGTGCGCTGCTCGAGCGCTGGCGCTTGCCGGTCGCGTGTCCTTTCGCGCCCGAGGCGCTCCTGCCCCTGATCCTGCACGATAAGAAAATGAGCGGGAACGAAATTCACTACGTATATGTCGGGCGCATCGGCTCGTATGAGATACGCCGTGCGACGCCGGAGGCATTCTGCCGCTGTCTTGGGGAGGGGAATCAATCATGAAAAACTCTTTCGGTACCGCACTGACCGTGACGCTCTTCGGTGAGAGCCACGGGGAGGAGATCGGCGCCGTCGCGGACGGCTTCGCCCCCGGCATTCCGATCGACGAAGACTATATCGCATCGCGCCTTGCCCAGCGGCGTCCGACGGACGGGCTGTCGACGGCGAGGCATGAGCCCGACGAATACCGCATCGTCTCCGGGGTGAAGGACGGCTATACCACCGGCGCCCCGCTCACGGTGCTGATCCCGAACACGGATACGCGCTCGGGCGACTATGCAGAGACGGACGGCATCGCCCGCCCGAGCCACGCCGACTATACGGCGTACTGCAAGTACCACGGGTATGAAGATCGCCGCGGCGGCGGGCATTTTTCCGGCCGCCTGACGGCGCCGCTCGTCGTCCTCGGCGCGATTGCCGCGACGGCGCTCGTCGAGCGCGGGGTGACGATCGGGACGCATATTGCCCGCCTCGCCGGCATTTCCGACCGGGGGTTCGGGGAAGATCTGCAGGAAGATATTGATTTTCTCGCCGACTGCCCGTTCCCGGTGCTGGACACCGCTTCGGGGAGCGCTATGCGCGACGCGATCCTTCGCGCCCGCGCCGAGGGCGACAGCGTCGGGGGGGTACTCGAGACGGCTGTGACCGGGCTGGTCGCCGGGGTGGGGGAGCCGTGGTTCGACGGTGTGGAGAGCGTGCTCGCCCGTGCCCTCTGGGGAATCCCTGCCGTGAAGGGAATCGAGTTCGGCGGGGGTTTCGCCATGTGTGACCGTCGCGGGAGCGAAGTCAACGACGCGTTCTTCATGGGGGAGGACGCCCCCGAGACGCGCACCAATTTCAGCGGCGGGATTCAGGGGGGCATCACGAACGGTATGCCGCTCCTCTTCCGCGTCGGGATCAAGCCGACCCCGACCATCGCAAAGGAACAGGAGACGGTGAACTTCCTCACCGAGACGGAGACGCGCGTGACCTTCGGCGGGCGGCATGACCCCGCAATCGTCCACCGTGCGCGCGCCGTCGTGGACGCGGTGACGGCGCTCGTGCTCTGCGACCTGCTCGCGGGGCGGTACGGCACCGACTATCTCGCCGAGGGCTGACCGATACGTCGGTTGCTCCCGAAAAGCGGGAACGGCATTTAAAATGTAAAGAAAAGATAACAATACGCGGCACCGCCGCGAGAGAGGGGGAGACACATGGAATACGGCCTTGTCGGGGCGAAGCTCGGGCATAGCTTCTCGCCGGAACTGCACCGCGCAATCGGCGGGTATGAATACGGGCTGACTGAACTGACAGAGGCGGAGCTCGCGCCGTTTTTCCGCGCACGGGCGTTCCGCGGCGTGAATGTGACGATCCCCTATAAGAGCGCGGTCATTCCGCTACTCGACGAGGTGTCGCCCGAGGCGCGCCGCATCGGCGCCGTCAACACGGTCGTGAACCGCGGGGGGCGTCTCTTCGGCTACAACACCGATTATGACGGAATGCGATATCTGCTCGAGCGGACAGGCATTGACCTTTTCGGGCGGCGGGTGCTGATTCTCGGCTCCGGCGGGACGTCTCTCACAGCCCTCGCCCTCGCGCACGATCTCGGGGCGGCGCAAATCCGACGCGTCAGCCGCACGCCGCGGGGCGCGGATATGATCTCTTATGCCGAGGCGGCGGAGGCGGGCGCCGAGACCGACGTCCTCATCGACACGACCTCGGTCGGCATGTACCCGAACTGTGAGGGGGAGCCTGTCGATCTTGACGATTTCCCGCACCTTGCGGGGGTCGTCGGGGCGGTGTACCGTCCTTTGCGCTCCACACTTGTGGAACGTGCGAGAGAACGAGGGACTCCTGCCGCCGGGGGGCTTAGTATGCTCGTGGCGCAGGGGGTGCGCGCATCGGAATACTTCCGCGACGTGACCTATCCCGCCGCACTCTGCGAGCGGCTCTGCCGCGAGACGGAACTCGCGAAAAGTCACCTGATCCTTGTCGGAATGCCGGGGGCGGGGAAATCCACCGTCGGCGCGCGGCTCGCGCGGCGGCTCGGGCGCCCGTTCTTTGACACCGACGAAGAGGTGAAGAAGCGCGCCGGGTGCGATATCCCGACGCTGTTCGCGACGCGCGGGGAGGCGTACTTCCGCGACCTCGAAGCCGAGGTGGTGCGGGACATCGCCCTCAACAACGTCGGTGCCGTCATCGCCACCGGCGGTGGCGTGCCGCTCCGGGAGGACAACCGCCTTGCGCTCCGGCGCACGGGGCGGGTGCTGTGGCTCTCACGCCCGCTCGACTCGATACGCCCGACCGCCGACCGTCCGCTCGCCCGTGACCGCGAAGCGCTCGCGAGGCGGTACGCCGAGCGGGAGCCCATTTACCGCCGCATGGCGGACGAGATCATTCCCGTCGGGCGCACGCCCGACGATACCGTCGCAACGATTTGTGAGGTGCTGCTATGAAACTGCTGGTTCTGAACGGTCCGAATCTGAATCTGCTCGGCTCCCGCGAGCCGGAGCAATACGGCACGGAAACCTATGAGGACCTTTGCCGCCAGATCCGCCGCCATGCCGACGCGCTCGGGGTGGAGGTCACCATTCTGCAATCCAACCATGAGGGGACGCTCGTGGATCTCATTCAGGAG
This sequence comes from bacterium, assembly GCA_004558975.1. Lineage (GTDB taxonomy): Bacteria > Bacillota > Clostridia > Oscillospirales > CAG-272 > UBA1740. The sequence goes on along the minus strand of SFZB01000007.1, from coordinate 8,927 downwards.
GCGCTGGGGGTGTATGACGGGATTGTACTGAATCCCGCCGCCTACACGCATACCAGCGTGGCGCTCCTCGACGCGCTGAAAGCCGTGCGGATCCCCACGGTGGAGGTGCATATTTCGGACGTAACGAAGCGCGAGGCGTTCCGACAGGTCAGTTATGTGCGCGAGGCGTGCATCGCGACCGTGGCGGGGCACGGGTTCCGCGGGTATCTCGAAGCAATGGATCTGCTCCTCGCGGCGGGGTCGCACGCATGACCGTCCGCGTCATGCCCGGTCGGGCACGGGGCGTGGTACGGGCGCCCGCTTCCAAGAGCGTCGCGCATCGCTATCTCATCGCCGCGGCACTGGCGTCGGGCGAGAGCCGCCTTACGGGGCTGACGCTCTCGGACGACCTGCTCGCGACCTGCGACGGTCTTCGGGCGCTCGGGTGCGGCATCCGTTTCGAGGGGACGACCGCCGTCGTTTCGGGCGGCGCCGACCTGCGCCCGCACGGGGAGCTCCCCTGCCGGGAGTGCGGGACGACCCTGCGGCTCCTGCTCCCCTTGTGTCTGATTTCGGGGGAGGCGGCGACGCTCACAGGGAGCGAAAAGCTGCTGTCCCGCCCGCTCGGGGTCTACGAGAATCTCGCCCGCGAGCGCGGCTTCCGTTTTGAGAGGGGACCCTGTCGGGTGACGGTCGCCGGGCGGCTCACCCCCGGCACTTACCGTGTCCCCGGGGACATTTCCAGTCAGTTCGTGAGCGGGCTGTGCTACGCGCTGTCCTGCCTTGACGGGGAGAGTACCGTTTCGCTGACCGGGGCGGTGGAGAGCCGCTCCTATATCGACCTGACGCTGGACGCCCTGCGGGCGTTCGGCGCGGACGACGGGTGGGCGGACGATCGGACGATCCGTATTGCCGGCGGGCGTACGTTCCGTGCCGGGGCGCACGCCGTGGAGGGCGACGAATCGAACGCCGCATTCCCCCTGGCGCTCGCCGCGCTCGGCGACCCCGTAGAGGTGTCCGGGCGCAACCCTGCGACGCGGCAGGGCGACCGCGTGGCCGCCGCGTATTTCCGACAACTGCGCGCGGGGGCGGCGACGCTCTCGGTCGCGGACTGCCCCGACCTCGCGCCGATTCTCTTCACGGTGGCGGCGCTCTCGCACGGCGGGGTCTTTACCGATACGGCGCGGCTCCGCTTAAAAGAAAGCGACCGCGGCGCCGCCATGGCGGAAGAACTCGCGAAATGCGGGGTGGCTGTCACGGTGGAGGACAACCGTATCACGGTCGCGGGCGGCGGGGCGACCCCGCCCGCCGTCCCCCTCTCGGGGCACAACGACCACCGCATCGTCATGGCGCTCGCCGTCCTGCTCACCCGCCTCGGCGGGGAGATTCGGGGCGCGGAGGCGGTCGCCAAGAGTTATCCCGCGTTTTTTGAGGACTTTGCCGCGCTCGGCATCAAAACGGAGAAGATACAGGAAAATGCTTGATCGCAATACCGACATACTGATCGTCGGGCTGGGGCTCATGGGGGGCTCTTATGCCCGCGCACTGACCGCCGCCGGGTACTGCGTCGACGCGATCGACCGCGACCCGGAAGCCATTCGCTACGCCCTTGCCGAGGGCATCATTCGGGCGGGGGCGACGGACGCCGACCCCGCGCTCATCGGGCGCGCCGACCTTGTCGTGTTCGCGCTGTACCCGCACGTTTTCCTCTCATGGCTCGAGGCACATCAAGGGCTTTTGAAGCCCGGCGCGCTCCTGACCGACGTGACGGGGGTCAAAGGGGCGGTCGTCAAAGCCGTGCAAGCCGGGCTCCGCTCCGATGTGGAGTTCATCGCCGCGCACCCCATGGCGGGGCGCGAGGTCAGCGGTGTTCAGAACAGCACGCCGGACATCTTCCGCGGCGCGAACTATATTGTCGTGCCGACGGAGAAGAATACGCAAAGTGCCATCGAAACCTGCCGCACGCTCGGGGAAGTGCTGGGCTTTGCCCGCGTTTCGGAGCTGACGCCGGAGGAGCACGACGAGATCATCGGGTTCGTCTCCCAGCTGACGCACTGCATCGCCGTAGCGCTGATGACCTGCAACGACGATCAGCATCTGGAGGAATACACGGGTGACTCGTTCCGTGACCTGACGCGCATCGCGCGCATCAACGACGAGATGTGGAGCGAGCTCTTTCTGCTCAACCGCGACGCGCTCCTCTCGCAGATGGACGCCTTTGAGGCACAACTCGGGCGGCTCCGCGAGACGATCGCGTCAGGGAAGCGTGACGAGATGCGCGCCATGATGCGGCGCTCCGCCGAACGCCGCGCAAAATTCGACAAGATAACGAAGTGAGGAACCTTTTATGAACATGGTGTTCAAGAGAAAACTGCCGATCCCGATGGATATCAAGCGGGATTACCCGGTGCCGCCCGCCGCCGCCGAAGCCAAGAAGGCGCGCGACCGCGAAATCGCCGATGTGTTTGAGGGGAAATCGGACAAGCTGCTCCTCGTCATCGGTCCCTGCTCTGCGGACAGCGAGGAGCCGGTCATGGAATACATTCACCGTTTGCGTGTCCTTCAGGACAAGGTGAGCGATAAGATTCTGATGATTCCGCGTATCTATACCAACAAGCCGCGCACCACGGGCGACGGGTACAAGGGGATGCTTCATCAGCCCGACCCCGAGAGCCGCCCGGATATGCTCGCGGGTCTGCTCTCGATTCGGCATCTGCATATCCGTGCGCTCTCGGAGACGGGGTTCGGCTGTGCGGACGAGATGCTCTATCCGGAGAATCACCGGCTCCTCAACGACCTGCTTTCCTATGTGGCGGTCGGCGCGCGGTCGGTCGAGAACCAGCAGCATCGCCTGACGGCGAGCGGGCTCGCAATCCCCGTCGGCATGAAGAACCCGACCGGGGGCGACCTCTCGGTGATGATGAACGCCATTCACGCCGCACAGCACGCGCACACCTTTATTTACCGCGGGTGGGAGGTCGAGAGCGCGGGGAACCCGCTCGCACACGCCATTCTGCGCGGGTACGTCGACCGGCGCGGAAAGTCGCACCCGAACTACCACTATGAAGACCTGACGGAACTGGCGGGGCTGTACGCCGAGGGGCACCTCGCAAATCCTGCGGTGCTGATCGACACCAACCACGCGAACTCGGGTAAGCGTTACGCGGAACAGCCGCGCATCGCGCGCGAGGTGCTGGAGAGCCGTCGGTACAATCCCGAGATCCGCCGCCTTGTCAAGGGGCTGATGATCGAGAGCTACCTTGAGGACGGCGCGCAAAAGATCGGGGAGGGCGTGTTCGGGAAGTCAATTACCGATCCCTGCCTCGGATGGGAGAAGACCGAGCGACTGGTACTCGAGCTCGCCGATCTGCTCTGACGCACATCGGATAGCGGACTTTGACGAACTCTGACAAAGAGGAGCCGTTTTTTCGGCTCCTCTTTGCGTTTCTCTGCATAAAACGGTGCCGGGCGGGCAAGACTCCTTTCATTCTGATAGCACGGAGGATTTTACCCATGAATCTGCAACTGACATCTAAAGAAGTAGGTCTGCTTAAGGACATGAAAGACCAGGAACAACTCTGTATCCAAAAGTATGAAATGTACGCCGAGCGCGCGAAGAAGGAAGAACTCAAGCAGTTGTTCCTCAGCATGGCGGACACCGAGCGCGAGCACCTGAAGACCGTCACCGAGATGATGGGCGGCACGGTAACGCCGCTGACCAAGGCTGGGCTGAACGCCGACAATGCGCTTTGCGGTGCCGTCGGGTACACGAGCGAGGAAGAGCGGACGCAGGACGCGTTTTTGCTGCGCGATATGCTGGCGACCGAGAAGCACGCGTCGTCGCTCTATGACGTGAGCGTGTTTGAGTTCGGGGATCCCGTGGCGCGGCGGGTGCTGAATCACATTCAGTCGGAGGAACAGCAGCACGGTGAGCAGTTGTACTCCTATATGAAATCCAACAACATGTATTAAAGGCAAGCGTGAGAAGCGCAGAACAAGCGCCCTAAGCAGGGCAATAAGGGCAACCGATTTTGCTAATACAACGTAAAGGAGTATGGCAGGGTCGGTTGCCTTAACTTTAAGAAACGACGGGCGCTTTAGTCCCGTGCGCGTCGCCTACCGTACCAAGTACGTCGACAGCAACGCGCACGGGGCTTCTGCATCTCCTCACGCTTGTCTTAGGTACACAAGTGGAGCCATGGCTGGCGCAGATAAGGGCGGAGCGAAGCGTGTCGCCGACGGCAAACCAAAAGTAAAAGTATTTTCGCGTTAGCGAAAATACATCAGGCAAACAAACGGTATCTCCGATTAAAAAAGTCTGCCGTAGTCGGCGCAAGCAAACGTGTAAAAATGCCCGATGAGGGTTTGAACCTCACCGGGTATTGATTTTGTAGGGGCGACCATTGGTCGCCCGTACGTTCCGAGCTTCACTCACATATGCCCACGGCGATAAAAAACGGGCGCCCAGTGGGCGCCCCTACAATATTTAAAAAGGTTTTTCAGATTCTTCTCGACAGCAAGCCGAAAGACAAGAAAGGTGCGGGGCGACTGATGGTCGCCCCTGCGGGAGGGGTGGTTGGTTCTCTTTTCTGTATTGGATTGACAGGGGTTTCGGTTGTGCGCGGTTCGTGAGATCGGGGTTTGGCGGAATACGAATCCTGTAGGGGCGACGGGTCGTCGCCCGCGTATCGTCGGAGAAATTTTCGGTTGGTTCTGCTTTGGCATGAAAAGAAGAGGCGGTGGTTCTTTTGACCCGCATTTGCTCAGCCGGGCTTTTGACGAAGCAAGCTTCGGCGGGATAGCCGGCACCGGGGAGGTGTGGTGCTTTTGGGGGTAAAGGGGGAGAGCGGAAAACCGGCAGGAGAGGGAAAAGAGAAAAGCGAGGAGTGCTTTTCGGTATCGGGGGCGAAAAATGGCGGAAATCGTGCGCGGCGGGGGTTGTAAGTCGGGGGCGAATGTGTTAGAATAAAAGGAAAGAAGATTTTCCGGCGGGACGCCGGCAAGCAAGGAGAGCGGAGGCACACATGGACGGGCAGACGACACGCGAGAAGTATATTTCGCCGTTTTCGACGCGGTATGCGAGCGAGGAGATGCAATATCTGTTTTCGGATACGCACAAGTTCCGCACGTGGCGGCGGCTGTGGATCGCTCTGGCGCGGGCGGAGCACGCGCTCGGACTCCCCGTCACCGAAGAGCAGGTGGCGGAGCTCGAGGCGCATCGCGACGACATCAATTTCGACGTGGCGGAGGCGCGGGAGCGCGAGGTACGCCATGACGTCATGAGCCATGTCTACGCTTACGGGGTACAGTGCCCGAAGGCGGAGCCGATCATTCACCTCGGGGCGACCTCCTGCTATGTGGGGGACAACACCGATGTGATCGTGCTGCGCGACGCGTCGCGCCTGATTCTGAAAAAAGCCGCACAGGTCGTGCGGCAGCTCGGCGCTTTCGCGAAAGAGTGGCGCGACCTGCCGTGCCTCGCCTACACGCATCTGCAACCCGCCCAACTGACGACGGTCGGCAAGCGCGCGACCCTCTGGATTTACGAGCTTGTACAGGACATGGAGGCGCTCGAGGACAGGCTCGGGAAGCTCCTGCTCCTCGGCTCCAAGGGGACGACCGGCACGCAGGCGTCGTTCATGGAGCTGTTCGAGGGGGACGAGGGCAAAGTGAAGGCGCTCGAGGACATGATCGCGCGGGAGATGGATTTCCCCGGGTGCGTGCCCGTTTCGGGGCAGACCTATTCGCGCAAGGTGGACGCCTACTTCCTCGCCTGCCTCTCCGGTTTCGCGCAGTCGGCATACAAGTTCGCGAACGACCTGCGTCTGCTCCAGTCCTTTGAAGAGGTCGAAGAGCCGTTCGAGAAAAAACAGATCGGTTCTTCCGCGATGCCCTACAAGCGCAACCCCATGCGGTGCGAGCGCATCTGCGCGCTGGCGCGCTATGTGATTTCCGACGCCGCCAATCCGGCACACACCGCCGCGACCCAATGGTTCGAGCGCACGCTCGACGACTCCGCCAACCGTCGGATCGCCGTCGCCGAGGCATTCCTCGGAGTGGACGCGATCCTGAATATCTACATCAATGTCACGGGGGCGCTCGTCGTCTATCCGAAGGTGATCCGCCGCCGCGTGATGGAGAAACTGCCGTTCATGGCGACCGAGAACATTATGATGCGGTGCGTCAAGGCGGGCGGTGACCGCCAGGCGCTCCACGAGGCGCTCCGCGTCCATTCGCAAGCCGCCGCGTCGCGCGTCAAGCTCGAGGGGGCGGAAAACGATCTCGTCCGCCGCATCGCCGCGGATCCGCTCTTCGGTATCACCGAGGAGGAGATCCTCGCCGTGCTCGACCCCGCGCTCTATACCGGGCGCGCCGCGTCGCAGACGGACGAATTTCTCGCCGGGGTGGTCGAGCCCCTGCTCGCGCGCTACCCCGACACCGTGACGTCGGAGCTCAAGGTCTGATACGGTCACGGCACCCGCAGGAATGTTTGCAAAAAAGTCGTCTGTCAAACTGATATAGAGTGTTCAAAAACGAAAGGAGCCCAACATGGCACAGATTTTACCCGGTGAATCCCATACGTTCGGGGAATATCTCTTTATCCCCGGTTACACCTCCGAGGAGTGCACCCCTGCCAATGTGAATCTGCAGACCCCGCTCGTGAAGTACCGTCGCGGCGAGGAAGAATGTCCGATCACGCTGAATATTCCGCTCGTCTCCGCCATCATGCAGTCCGTCTCGGACGACAAAATGGCGATTGCGCTCGCAAAAGAGGGCGGCATCTCTTTCATCTACGGCTCGCAGTCGGTGGAATCCGAGGCGGCGATGGTCGCCCGCGTGAAGAATTACAAGGCGGGGTTCGTCGTCAGCGACTCGAACGTGACCCCCGACGCGACGCTCTCCGACGTGCTCACGCTCGTCGAGGAGAAGGGACATAATACGATCGCCGTCACGGAGGACGGCACCGCGAGAGGACGTCTCTGCGGGATCGTCACCAGCCGCGACTACCGCGTCAGCCGTATGCCCGGCGATCTGCCCGTGAAGGAATTTATGACGCCGCTCGAAAAGCTCGTGACGGCACCCGCCGCGACGACGCTGAAAGAGGCGAACGACATCATTTGGGAGCACAAGCTCAACTCTCTGCCGATCGTTGACGGAGAGGGACGGCTCCTGTACCTTGTGTTCCGTAAGGACTATTCGCAGCACAAGGAGAATCCGCAGGAACTGCTCGACGCGGAGAAGCGCTACATGGTCGGCGCGGGAATCAACACCCTTGACTACGAGACACGCGTCCCGGCGCTCATCGAGGCAGGCGCGGACGTGCTCTGCATCGACTCGTCCGAGGGCTACACCGCCTGGCAGAAGAAGACGCTCGAATATATCCGCCGGAACTACGGCGACACCGTGAAGGTCGGCGCCGGGAACGTGGTGGACGCGGACGGCTTCCGTTTCCTCGCCGAGGCGGGTGCGGACTTCATCAAGATCGGGATCGGCGGCGGCTCCATCTGCATCACGCGTGAGCAGAAGGGCATCGGGCGCGGACAGGCGTCCGCCGTCATCGCCGTCGCGGAGGAGCGTGACCGCTACTTCCGTGAGACGGGCGTGTATATTCCGCTCTGCTCCGACGGAGGGATCGTGTATGACTATCACATGACCATGGCGCTCGCCATGGGGGCGGACTTCCTCATGCTCGGTCGGTACTTCGCGCGGTTCGACGAATCGCCGACGCCCAAGACCATGATCAACGGCACGTATGTCAAAGAGTACTGGGGCGAGGGCTCCAGCCGTGCGCGCAACTGGCAGCGCTACGACCTCGGCGGTAAGGCGAAGCTGACTTTTGAAGAGGGCGTGGACTCTTATGTGACCTATGCGGGGTCGCTGCGCGACAACGTGGCGAAGTCGCTCTATAAGGTGAAGTCCACCATGTGCAACGTCGGGGTGACGAACATTCCCGATCTACAGAAGAATGCACGCCTGACGCTGGTGTCCGCGACGTCGATCGTGGAGGGCGGGTACCATGATGTGACGCTCCGTTCCACCTCGAACAAGTAAAGACAAGCGGGGAGCGCGGAGAACGCGTGTGTAAATGAATTGATGGGGGCACAAAGTAGTTGCCCCCATTTTTTCATACAAGATTGCACATTTTTCATTGTACACCCTAAATGGGGGCGACGGGTACACCCGCTAGCCCCGTTCGCACGCTCTACCGCATAAAGTGCGCCGACGTTCGTGTGAACGGGGCTTCTGCATCTCCTCACGCTTGCCTTAGGTACACAGGTTGAGCAATAGCTGGCGCAGATATAAAAAGCAAGGGTATTTTCGCGCCGGCGAAAATACGTCAGGCAAACAAACGGTTTCTCCGAACAATAAAAAAGTTTGCCGTGACAACGCGCCCTAAATAGGGCTTATGGCAACCGATTTTGCTGTACCGGTCAAGGTATGGCAAGATCGGTTGCTTTTTCTTTTGGTACGGTGGGGGAGCCGTCGAAACCCCTGCGGCAAACGGGTTCTGACGAGCGATAAGCCGCCGCAGGGTTCACCGGGTCGCCGAAAAAAGCCGGGCGGATTTGGCAAGAACGCACAAGGTGCGCGGAAAAAAGTTGCGGAAACGGGGTGGCAGGGGGCACGTTCGGGGAGGGTGAACCATATACTGCTCTTGTCAGTCCGGCATTTGCCTAATCATGAATGGAGGAATCCCATGAAGAACAAGCAGTTTTTCGCAATCATCTGTTTTCTCTTGTGTGCCGTCATGGCGACGGCGCTGTTCGCCTGCGGAGGGGGCGGCTGGGGACAAGCATACGGCGCGACGGCAGGGAACTGTAAAGTCAAGGCAAAGTTGGCATATCCTGCATATGTATTGCATATATTGCAATTTCGACGGCGCAATATTTGCGAAAATAAACGCAAAAATGGTCAGATTGCGCAAAATTGACAGGACATATGCCACG
>SFZB01000044.1 GCA_004558975.1 bacterium | reverse complement strand
GGTCTCTCGCAGCATCGGCACACGCCTCGGATTCCGGAATGCCGGTCTTGATGAAGTAGCGGTCGCTCGGAATATTGAGCGCTGTCATGACCTGCTTGAACGCGTCGATAAAGTTCTTGTCATAGGTGGAGTTTTCGTCGTGCAGGCAGATGAGACCGATTCTGAAATCGTCTTTGATGGTCACACCTTCGCTGAGCGTTACGGTGTTTCTCGGCAGGATATCCGCCCCTTCACCTTTTTTTTCGTCATCTTTACCGCAGGATGCGAACGCCACGCAAGCGCCGACGCACATGACGGCAACGAGGACCAGGGAAAGAATCTTCTTGAACATTGTCTTTTTCCTCCAAAAAAGATATTGTTATTTTTACCGGGCGAGCGCCCAAAGTAAACAAGTGAAAAGGCCGCGAGAACGATTGCGTTTCTTACGGCCGCCAGAAAGACAGACTGTCGTCCGTCATATGGTCCACCATGGCGAGTGACTCGACGCGGATCCCCTCCGCGCGGAGTTCATCTCCGCCACCCTGGAATTTTTTCTCGATCGCGATGGCGCAGCCGACGAGCGTCGCGCCTGCTTCCCGCACCATGTGCATCAGCCCGCGGATCGCGTTCCCGCACGCGAGAAAGTCATCGACGATCAGAACCCGGTCGGACGCCTGCAGATACTCTTTCGCGACGGCGGCGACATAGGTGTTCTTATGCGTAAAGGAGGCAATCTCCGCCTCATAAACGTCTTTTGACTGGTTCGCGGACGCGTGCTTCTTGACGATGACGGCAGGGACGCCGAGCGAGAGCGCCGCGAGGGTCGCGATCGCGATCCCGGACGCCTCCAGCGTCAGCACCTTCGTCACGCCGTCAGCACGAAAAAGGCGTGCAATCTCCTCTCCGACTTCGCGGAGAAATTGCACGTCGAGTTGTTGATTTAAGAAACTGCCCACTTTGAGAATATTACCGGGCAAAACGGTTCCTTCAGCGATGATTTTTTCTTCCATTGCTCTCATGGGGGCGGTCTCCTTTCTTTTTTATGGCGAGGCGGTTTTTGAAAAAGAAAAAAGGCAGAAAAGCGTATCATCCGTTTTCCCGCCATTCCGCTTCGTTTAAAAAAGACCTGCGATTCACGCCTGCCTCCCAATGAAGGGCGCCGACGCGGTACCGTCCTTTTCTACGAAGGAATCAACTGTCATTATTGTACACCATCTATCGACAAAAAATCAACTGTGAAACCACCCAAAAAACGGACAGGCTGTTTTAGCAATTTGTTCACAATGTCCAAGCGTGTCCCCGCCGTCCCCCCGATTGCCCCGGCGCGCCGGGGCAAAAAACGCTGTTTTTCCGTTTCTATTCCTACCTCCTCCGACGCACGAACCGATGTGCAAGGCGGTTCGCGCCACGAAAATACTTCCTTATTATATTTCGCGCGTAAAAAATGCCGCGGATATCGCACCCCGCGCTTTCCGTGTTGACTTTCCGGCGAGAAGCCATTATAATGAAAAGAGCGAATTGACCGGGCATCCGGTGAAAGGAGAGCGGACATGTGGGAGCGACTGCGTACCTACCTCGAAAATAATCCCGGCGTGCGTGTTCTGCAACGCGCCGTGGACAGCGAATTTTATCCGGCGCTGATCTGCCTGCTGGTCTTTATGTCCTACTGCTCCCGTCACGAGGTGCTGTTCGCGGCGGTGCTGATCGCTTTCGCCTCCGTGACACTCGTCCTCTTCCGTGACCTGCGGCCGATCCTCCCCCCGCTCTTCATGTTCATCTTCGCCCTGCCGCTCGTCCACGCGCCGAAGCGCCCGACGTATTCCGATTACTACTCCTCGACCCCGGTACTGATCTCCCTCGGCCTCATGATCCTCGTCCTCCTCGCGGCGCTGATCCTGCATTTCCTCATCTGGGGCGGTTTCACCGATATGTTCCGCCGTAAGACGCGGCTCACCTGGTTCATTCTCCCGCTCTCCGTCGCCCTGCTCCTAAACGGTATCTTCTCGGAGGCATACGCACCGATCAATATCACCTACTCGATCGCCATTGTGCTGGTCTGGTTCTTCCTCTACCTGCTGTTCCGCTTCGGGCTCGAGGGCGGACAGGAAACGCTCCGTTACTTCTGCGTCGTCTGCCAGTGGACGGTGATTCTCCTTGTCCTAGAGCTTATCTATGTGTACATCACCTGCGACGTGCTCGTGGGCGGTATCATCGTGGAGGGGCGCATCTACTTCGGCTGGGGCATCAACAACAACTACGGCGCCATCGTCACCATTCTGCTTCCCCCGCTCTTCTACCTTGCGAGTACGCGGAAAAACGGCTGGATTCAGTTCCTCCTCATCATCGCCGCCTATGCCGCCATCTTCCTCTCCATGTGTCGTGCCGCCGTCCTCGTCGGCTCCGTCGTCCTCCTCTGCTGTCTCGTCGCCGTCTGTTTCTTCGGTGCGAACCGCGGGCTCTTCCGCCTGCTCCTCGGCGTCAGTCTGCTCGCCGGCGGCGTTATCCTCATCGTATTCCGCACGCAGATCATCGAGACGTTCTCCTTCCTCTTCGATATCGGATTCTCCGACGCCGGGCGATTCGACCTCTGGCGGGGCGGTCTCGAGATCTTCCGCCGTTACCCCGTCTTCGGCGGCGGATTCAACGCGGTCTCCTACTATGAGCTCTTTCATTCCTGGGCAGGCAGTGCCATGCCCGGTATGCTCCATAACACCGTCATTGAACTGTTCTGCGTCTCGGGTGCCTTCGGCGGTATCGCCTACCTCGCCTATCGCGCACGCACCGTGCAGCTCGTGCTCTACCGTATGAACGGCGAGCGGTTCTTCCTCGGCATGATGGTTGCCGCGATCGTCGGCGTGGGTATGCTCGACAACCCGATGTTCAACTTCTACCCCACCTTCTTCACAACCGTCGCGCTCGTCCTCATCGAACATGACTATGACGAAACGCTGGCGCGCCCCAAAATCCCAAGAGCGCGTCGGAGCACTTCTGCCTGACCTCCCAAAGCAAATAAAGCGGAGCCGGTTTTCCCGGCTCCGCTTTGCTGTATGTATGTAATAATACCGTCAGTCGACGGGTTCCGTTTCTTCCCGCAGGCGACCGAAATACCGCAGCGAGACAATGAGCCATGCCGCCGTCGCCACCCACAGAACGAGCTGCGCCCATTCGAAGCGCGGCACGGACAGATAGGAGTAATCCGTGACGATATCGACCGTCTCGGAGAGCGACAATTCATAGAAGAAGGAAAGACCGGCGGTCAGGCACGCGAACACGAGACTCATCGTGAGCGAGCGTGTCAGCGACCGACGCATCTCGACGTCGGCGCGCAGGAGCCGACCGTCTGCCGCAGGTTTCCCCGTGAAGTCCCGCGTCACCCCGAGGAGCGCCGCGAACAGCACGATCGCCGTGGCGAGGAACAGCGCCTCGCTGAGTGCGGACACCACGAGGATGACGCGATACTCTCTCGCCGCCGCCTCCAGCCGTTCGATGGCACCGATGGAATACACGCGGAAAAAGCGCGTCCAGAGCGCCGTATGAGCGAGCGTCACGCCCCCCCAGACAAGCGGCAAAATCCACACCGCGCGCCCCCGCCCGCGAAGGCGCCGGAGATAAAACCCGCACCCGGCAAAAGCCAGCGCCGATAGAATGTCCGGCAAAAGGTTCATACGGTCGACATAGATGTCGATCGACAGAACGATCCCGGCGAGATACAGAAACGACACGCACCGCAGGAGCGCGGGTGGCTGCCGATAGCGGCAGGGCGCCGTCGCATCCAATGTGCGGAGTTCCTCACATCCTTCGACATCGCGTCCGACCCGGCGGACATAGGCGATGAAGTAACACAGCCAGACGGCGGCAAAGATCAGCAGCACCACCGCCGCGATGACGGCACACGGAATATACATTCGATTCCAGTTCCACGAATACTCCTCCGCGCTGTCATACACCGGCACGAGCGTCATTTCCGGCAGGCACGAAAGCACCGCGCGCACCGAGAAGAAGACGACGGTCAGTACTTCGAGTTTCTCCGGCGCCATGCGGAACCTGCTGCCGGTGACGGTGATTGCCGACGTGCAGCCGTACTGCTCCCCGAGGCGGTAAAACGCCTCAAACAGCCGATGAATCCACGGGATGAGGTAGCAGAGTTCCAGAATCGCCGATACGAAACAGCATACCGCGATGAGCGCCCGCTGGCTCGCGTCACCGCCCCAGATGGTCATCATCGCAAACCACGCGGGGATCCGCAGGGTCGTGATGAGCAGAAGTTTGTTCCCTGCCTCCCGCACGTCATCAAATGCCGGCACGAGTTCCGCCAAGCGGCGGAATGCCAGCCACAGAAAGAAGAACCCGAGCGCGTCGGGGAGAATGTCAAAATACATCGGCGACGGGTTGGAGAGGATAACGGCGGCGGCAACGACAAGCCCGAACCGCGCCAAAGAACGTCGTTTCATTTTTTCTTGCCTTTCTTTTTCTCCTGCTTTGCCGCCCATTCTGCCTGTCGCCGCCGCGCGTACTCCGCCTGTTTGCGGCGCGAGAGTTCGCGCGCCGCCTCTTCACGCGCGTCCGCCTTTTCCCTCGCCTCGTTGACGAAGCGGAAGCGCGATGCCTTGCGGGGCATGTCCAGATCCTCCGGCATACAAATGTTCGCATAGGCACGGAAGAGCAGATACGCGTTCAGGGCAAACGCGAGAAGTCCGACGGCGATTACGGCATAGTTTGCACCGGTCAGGAACCGCCGCGCGTCCTCCGAGACCGTCAGCCCGTCCGCCGCCGTGAGAAACACGGCGAGTGTAAAATAGATACAGGCAAAGAAACGGTTGCGGTAGGCGGCGGCATACAGTTTCGTAAGCCCTGTCTCCTTCGTGACCCACGACATACCGGTCAGCATGGCGATGTGCCATGCGAGGAGCGCGACGAGCGCCGCCGCTTCCGCGATATGCGCCACGCCGGCTGTCGCCTTGACGAGCCGCAGGACGATTGCCGCCGCGGCTGTGACCCCGGCGAGGATCGCCAGATAAAAACTCACGCCAAACGGGCGATTGACACGGGCGAGCCGATACCCCGCGAGGCACAGAAACACCGCCGCGACGGGCACGGTATAGAAGAACCCTACCGTGACCGGGAACAGGAGCAGATATCCGATCAGAAGCCAACCGAAGCCCATTATTTCATACCGCAGCAGTATTTGTATTTCTTACCGCTGCCACAGGGGCATTTTTCGTTCGGTCCGACCTTTTTCGTGACGCGGCGCGTCCCGGTCTCCCCCGTCGGCTTCGGCGCCGGAGGCGGTGTCGGGCGGGCACGCTCGACACGGACACGCAGACACATGACGGTCTCAGCGACCTTGCGCTTGAGTTCCGTAATCATTTCATCGAACGCCTGACCGCCTTGGATCCGATATTCGACGATCGGTCTCCGCTGTGCGTAAGAGTTCAGTCCGACCGTCTCGCGGATATCGTCCATATCGCCGAGGTGCTTCATCCACAGGCGGTCGATGGTCGCGAGCGTAATGGCGCGCGCGTGGTATGCGGCGGGTTCTCCCGTCGCCTCCGCGACTTTATCGAGGTTCGCCCGGGTCAGCTGCTCGGCGCGCTCCATGAGCATCTCGCGGAGTTCCGGCGTTTTCATGCCGACAGGCTCCTCCGGGGAGCGGAGCAGGTACGGGAGGCGCGAAGTCAGCGCCTCGGGATTGTGCCCGTTATCCCATGCCGCGAGTACGTCGTCGATATACTCGCCGACCATACGCATGACAATCGGCATAGCGTCGTCCGCGAAGAGGACGCGGCGGCGCTCCGCATAGATGACCTCGCGCTGCTGGTTCATCACGTCGTCGTATTCCAAGACGTTTTTGCGCGCTTGGAAATGACGGCTCTCGACCGACTTCTGCGCGTTGCGGACAAAGCGCGTCAGGATACCGAACTGGAGCGGCACGTCCTCCCCGCCGGTCACGCGGGCGAGACGCTGGGCAGTCACCTCGCCGCCGAACAGGCGCAGAAGGTTATCCTCGAGCGATACGATAAAGAGTGATTCACCGGGGTCGCCCTGCCGTCCGCTGCGCCCGCGCAGCTGGTCGTCGATCCGGCGGCTCTCGTGCCGCTCGGTACCGAGGATAAAGAGACCGCCCGCCTCGCGCACGCGCTCGGCGGCAGGTGCCACCTCCGCCTTGTATTTGTCAAGCAGTTCCCGATATTTTGCCTGTACGGCGAGCAGCTCCTCGTCCTCGGTCGGAAGCGTGCTGTCACAGCGCGCAATCAGTTCGGGGGCGATGCCCTCTTTGGCGAGCGCGTCCTTTGCGAGATATTCCGGGTTGCCCCCGAGGAGGATATCCGTGCCGCGCCCCGCCATATTGGTCGAGATCGTGATAGCGCCGGGCGTCCCCGCCTGGGCGATGATATGCGCCTCGCGCTCGTGATTCTTCGCGTTCAGTACCGCCGCTTTGATGCCGTTCTTCTTGAGAAACGCTTCCAGTTGCTCGGACTTTTCGACCGAGGCGGTACCGATCAGGATCGGCTGCCGCTTTGCCTGGCACGTCCGCACGATGTCCAGCACCGCCCCGTATTTTCCCGCCTCGGTGCGATACACAATATCGTTATGATCCACGCGGATCATCGGGCGGTTGGTCGGGATCTCAATGACGTCGAGCCCGTAGATCTCCTGAAATTCCTCCGCCTCGGTGAGCGCCGTACCGGTCATACCGGAGAGCTTCTCGTACAGGCGGAAGAAGTTCTGATATGTGATTGAGGCGATGGTCTGGGTCTCCCCCTGAATAGCGACCCCCTCTTTTGCTTCGAGTGCCTGGTGCAGACCGTGACTGAAGCGGCGACCGGGCATGACGCGCCCGGTGTAGTGGTCGACGATGAGTACTTCACCGCGATGCACCACATAGTCGCGGTCGCGCTCCATAACGCCGTGTGCCTGCAACGCCTGCTGGACGTACGGGAGCAGCTCGCCGAGCGCCTCGTTCTCGTCCGCGTACTCTTCCGTTTCGCCGTCGCCGCCGAAGCTCACGCCGAAGTATGCCTCCGCCTTTTTAATACCGGCGGCGGTCAGCGTAGCGACGCGGTTTTTCTCGTCGACGACATAGTCGAACTCCGGTGTGATGCCGTTCTTCGCCCCGAGTGCGTACAGCACTTCCATATCGCCCGTCTCGTTCTTGAGGGCGTTATGGAGACGAAAACTCACCGGCACCACCGCGTTGCCGCGGATACGGTAATCCTTATCCCTCTCCCAGCGCGTGAATGCCGCGAGGGCGAACGGCGCGAGGAAATCGAGTTCCGCCCGCGTTTCCCGGTCTTTGACAATCTCGGCGAAATGTGTATTGTACTTCTCCTGCCCGCGGCGGGTCAGGTGCCCCATATTGCCGTCTGCGCCGCGCACAAGGTCACAGGCGCTTTCGTCCATCGCCTTGCCTTTAGCGGGCGCGGGGACGGTCGTCAGACTCGCGAAGAAGGCGGCGAGTTCCTGCCGCAACTCCCGCACGCGCTCTTCGGGAAGTGAGGTCTCGTGCCGGTTCTCTTCATAGTCTTTTTCCATCTCGTCCAGTTCGTATTTGCTGAGAGAACGGACGAACGCATCGGCTTTCTTGTACACGTCGGCGGATTCTCCGCGTGCGCCGGAAATGATCAACGGAGTTCGCGCCTCATCGATCAGGATCGAGTCAACCTCGTCGACAATGGCAAAATGGAGCGGGCGCTGCACCAGATTTTCGCGGCGCGTCTGCATATTGTCGCGCAGGTAGTCAAACCCGAACTCGCTGTTGGTGCCGTAGGTAATATCGGCGTTATATGCCTTCTGGCGTTCCGCCGTCGTCATGCCCTGCACAATGAGTCCGGTCGTGAGCCCGAGAAAGTCGTAGACGCGCCCCATTTCCTCGCTGTCGCGGCGGGCAAGGTATTCGTTGACCGTGACGATATGCACGCCCCGCCCGGAAAGCGCATTGAGGTACGCGGGGAGCGTCGCAACGAGCGTCTTCCCCTCACCCGTTTTCATCTCGGCGATCCTGCCCTGATGGAGCACGATGCCGCCGAGCAACTGCACGTGGTACGGTCGCTTTCCGAGGACACGCGTATCCGCCTCCCGGACGACCGCGAAAGCGTCCGGCAGAATATCGTCGACCGTCTCGCCGTCCTCAAGTCGTTTTTTTAAGATCCCGGTCATCTCGCGCAACTCTTCGTCACTCTTGGCGGCGTAGGTTTCGGCGAGCGCCTCGATCGGTGCCGCCAGCCGTTCCAACCGCTTGACTTCGCGCTCGCTGTAAGTACCGAAAATGGCTTTGAAAAGTCCCATAGTCCTGCCTCCCGGGGGTTATAATAATAATACAGTTTATCATTGTATCATAGATAACGAAAAAATACCAGTCCAAAATGTAAATTCCGCCGCCCGGACGCCGGGCGGCGGAAAAGAATAGCGCGAAAGCAAACACTTGTAGGCTTTGGCAGGGGCGCTAGGTAAGCGAGCACCGAAACGCCCCGGTGGGGTGTTTCGGGCGACGCGCCCAAAAACGGCTTTGAGCGTCGTCCGCGGCTTTATGCCAAGGGCGAGGCGATTTGCT
>SFZB01000043.1 GCA_004558975.1 bacterium | reverse complement strand
CGCGAAGCCTTTCTTACCGAGTTTCCCTCGGCTCGTCCGAGGGGCTGTTTTGGCAGACAGCCTGAAATTGTACGGACGCGTGCAGGAGCAAAGTCCTGCGCGAGAACGCCCAGCGTTCTCGTAGGCAGACTTGCGGAGCAAGTCTGTAGCATTGAGACTTTGACTCCTGCGCGCGAAGCTGTCTTTGCCGCAGGGGCTTCCTTCGTTTCGGGCGGGGCTCTTTTTACAAAACGGGGCGCTTGTGGAAATGCGTTCCGTTTTCGTTTTTCGGGCTGCCGCGTGCACCGTATCCTTCGGTCCCCGGATTTGCCAAAAAACGGTCGTCGATTGTGCATTTCGGGCTCATTGCCTGTACGGTAGGGATTGAATTATCCGAAAAAGCATGATATGATAAGTAATACTAATAAAGAAAGTGTAAAAGTAGCGTATAACGTGAAATGCATTTTGGGAAAAACATAGAGAAGGAGAAATAACCGTGCTCGAAAACAATGCGTGGAACGGCTTTGCCGGGCGGGAATGGAAACTCGAATGCAATGTTCGGGATTTTATCCAGAAGAACTACAAGCCGTATAACGGAGACGAAGGTTTCCTCGTGGGGCCGACGGAGGCGACCGATAAACTGTGGGGCAAACTGCAGGAACTGCAGAAGCTCGAACGTGAGCGCGGGGGGGTACTCGAAGGGGAGACGAAAGTCGTCTCGGGGCTCACCGCTTACGGTCCCGGATATATTGACGAATCAATGAAAGATCTTGAACGCGTCGTCGGTCTCCAGACCGACAAGCCGCTGAAGCGCGCGTTCATGCCGTTCGGCGGCATCAAGATGGCAGAGGAAGCCTGCGAAATGTACGGCTACCATGTCGACCCCGAACTGCATAAGGTCTTTACGGAATATCACAAGACGCACAATCAGGGCGTTTTCGATGCCTACACGCCCGAGATGCGTGCCGCACGCAGCAGCCATATCATCACCGGGCTCCCCGACACCTACGGGCGCGGGCGTATCGTCGGCGACTACCGTCGTGTAGCGCTTTACGGGATCGACCAGTTGATTGCCTGGAAGGAAGAGGACAAGCACAACTGCGGCGACGGCACCATGACGGACGAGATTATCCGCCAGCGCGAGGAACTCAGCGACCAGATCCGGGCGCTGAAGGGCATGAAGGAAATGGCGGCTGTCTACGGCTTTGACATTTCCGCGCCTGCGAAGAACGCGAGAGAGGCGGTACAATGGCTGTATTTCGGCTACCTTGCCGCCATCAAGACGCAGAACGGCGCCGCAATGTCCGTCGGTCGTATTTCCACCTTCCTTGATATTTATATCCAGAGAGACCTCGATAACGGTACCCTGACCGAGGAGGGGGCGCAGGAACTCATCGACCACCTGGTGATGAAGTTCCGTATGGTGAAGTTCGCGCGGATCAAGTCGTATAACGAACTGTTCTCCGGTGACCCGGTATGGGCAACGCTCGAGGTGGGCGGTATCGGCGTCGACGGTCGCTCCATGGTGACGAAGAACGACTTCCGTTTCCTGCACACGCTCGAAAACATGGGCCCCTCGCCTGAGCCGAACCTCACCGTCCTTTACAGCAGTCATCTGCCGGACGGTTTCAAGAAATACGCCGCCAAGATTTCCGTCGCGACGTCCTCCATCCAGTATGAGAACGACGATGTGATGAAGCCGGTCTGGGGCGACGACTACTCCATCTGCTGCTGTGTGTCCGCGACGCAGACAGGGAAGGAGATGCAGTTCTTCGGTGCGAGAGCCAACCTCGCGAAAGCACTCCTCTACGCCATCAACGGCGGCGTGGATCTTAAGAGCGGCAAGCAGGTCGGCCCGAACTACGCGCCCATTACCTCCGAATATCTGGACTATGACGAAGTCATCGCCAAGTACAAGATGATGCTGGACTGGCTCGCGGGGCTGTATGTCAACACCCTGAACCTGATCCAGTACATGCACGACAAATACTACTACGAGGCGGCTGAGATGGCGCTCATCGATACCGATGTCCGCCGTACTTTCGCGACCGGTATCGCCGGATTCTCGCACGTGATCGACTCGCTCAGCGCGATCAAGTACACGCGCGTCAAAGTCAAGCGCAACGAGGCGGGACTCGCCTGCGGGTTCGAGCGGGACAGCGAGGACTTCCCGCGGTACGGCAACGACGATGACAGAGCCGATGAGATCGGCGTGTGGCTCTTGAAGACGTTCCTCGACGATATCAAGAAGCACCACACGTACCGTAACTCCGAGGCGACGACGTCGATTTTGACCATCACCTCGAACGTGGTGTACGGCAAGTTCACCGGGGAACTCCCCGACGGGCGCGAGGCATGGACGCCTTTCGCACCGGGTGCCAATCCGTCCTACGGCGCCGAAAAGCATGGTCTGCTCGCGTCGCTGAACTCGCTGACGAAGCTCCCGTATCACTGGGCACTCGACGGGATCTCCAACACCCAGGCGGTGAACCCGAGCGCGCTCGGTCATACGGATGAGGAACGCGCGGCGAATCTTGTGAATATCCTCGACGGTTACTTTGACCAGGGGGCGCATCACCTCAATGTCAACGTCTTCGGCAAAGAGAAACTCATGGACGCCATGGAGCACCCGGAGAAACCCGAATACGCCAACTTCACGATCCGCGTCTCCGGCTATGCCGTCAAGTTCATTTCGCTGACGCGCGAACAGCAGTTGGACGTTATCAGCAGAACCTTCCACGACAGCATCTGATCTGCCGACAACATTTAAAAGAAACCTTGCCGCCGCGGCAAGGTTTCTTTCTCCAAAGGAGGCTCGCGCCATGAGCACGAAAGGCATCATCAACAGCATTGAAACGTTCGGGGCGGTCGACGGTCCCGGCGTGCGGTATATCCTGTTTTTGCAGGGGTGTCCCATGCGCTGCCTCTACTGCCACAACCCGGAGACATGGGCAAAAGAGGCGCCCGGGAGTTACACGGCGACGCCGGAGGAGGCGTTCGCCGCCGCGTACCGCTATCATCATTACTGGAAAAACGGGGGCGGCATCACGGTCAGCGGCGGCGAGGCGCTGATGCAGATGGAGTTCGTCACGGAATTGTTCCGCCTCGCGAAAGAGAAGGGCGTCCACACGACGCTCGATACCGCAGGGCACCCGTTCACGCGGGAAGAGACGTGGCTTGCATGTTTCCGCCCGCTCTTTGACCTGACCGACTTATTTCTCTTGGATATCAAGCACATTGACCCCGACAAACACCGTCGGCTGACGGGGGTCGGGAATGAGAACATTCTGGACTTCGCGCGGTATATCACCGAGCATGGCGGGCATATGTGGATCCGCCACGTACTGGTGCCGGGGTACACGGACGACGAGGGGGATCTCTCGGCGCTCCGCGCCTTTATTGACAGCCTGCGCGGGATCTCGCCGACGGCGGTGGAGCGCGTCGAGGTGCTGCCGTACCACACGCTCGGCGTGCCGAAGTATGAGAAGCTCGGCATCGCCTATCGGCTCGCGGGTGTGCCGGCGCCGACCGCCGACGCCGTTGAGAGAGCGAAAAAAATCCTGTGCGAATGAGGCGACCTCCGCGTCGCTCTCTTTTTCAAAAGCAACAGCCGTGGCGACTGCCACGGCTGTTGTGTCACGATTGACGACGGGGCGGCGCCAGAGGTATGTATGGCTTAGCCATGGGGATCAAAAGAACCTTTAACGGGGGCTTGCAAAAAGGCGGTTGCCGTGTCATAATAAAGGG
Source organism: bacterium (assembly GCA_004558975.1). GTDB lineage: Bacteria > Bacillota > Clostridia > Oscillospirales > CAG-272 > UBA1740. The sequence goes on along the minus strand of SFZB01000043.1, from coordinate 4,902 downwards.
ACAGATCATCAGAGCGATCCATGCCGAAAAAGCAGACGATGCGGGTGAAGGCAAGAAAGCCCGTTTACCGGGTGCCGCCGCGGGTCGAATACGCGCTGAGCCCGCCCGGCGAGACGCTGGGACCTATCCTCGACGCGATGGCGACGTGGGGGACAGAGTACAAAAACCTCTGACGGGGGAGGAACAACTTGGCAAGCAGTCAGGAATTCAGAAACTATATTCTCGGCGGGTGCCCGGGGCTGACCGCGCGGGCGATGATGGGCGAGTACCTGCTCTATTATCTCGGGAAGCACGTCGGCGGGGTGTACGACAACCGCCTGCTCGTGAAACCGATCGACGCGGCGTGTGCCGTCCTGCCGGGGGCGCCCCGCGAGGTGCCTTATGAGGGGGCGAAAGAAATGCTGCTCGTCGAAGAGACGGACGACCGGGGTCTGCTCCGGCGGCTTTTCGACGCGATGTACGCGGCACTGCCGGAACCGGCACCGGGGACGGGGAGAAGGGAGAAACACACATGACAGAACATATGATCGCATCTGTGGAAGAAACCATCGGCTATCACTTTCGGAATCCGGCGCTCCTGCGTCAGGCATTCACAAGGTCGTCTTACGTAAACGAACTCGCACAGGGCGGGCGCGCCGCCGACACACAGTCGAATGAAGTCCTGGAGTTCTTCGGCGACAGCGTGCTGTCCGCGATGCTGGCATATCTGCTCCTCGAGCGGTACGGCGAGATCGGGCGGCGGGGGCTCGTCACCCGTTTTTCCGAGAAAGATTTCTCTATTATCAGGAGCAACATGAGCGACGGGCACGCCCTCGCGGACGCGGTGCGCCGCCTCGGCGTCAATCGGTATCTGCGGCTCTCCCGCGGGGATATCAATCAGAACGTGCTGGAGCAGGATTCGCCGAACGAAGATCTGTTCGAGAGCATCATTGCCGCCGTGGCGCTTGACTGCGGCATGGACTTTTCCGTGATACTGGACGTGGTGCGTCGGCTCGACGACGTCGATCGCCTGCTCGACCGCCGCGCGGGTCGCGTCGAGAAGGACCCCAAGAGTGCCGTCAAGGAATGGTGCGAAAAGCGGCATATCGGTTACGATTATGAGGTCGTCGGCACCGACGGTCCCGAGCATGCCAAGACGTTTCATGTACGCCTGACGGTCGAGGGGTATCCCCCGGTCGAGGCGACGGGCACCTCCCGCCCCAAGGCGGAAAAAGCGGCGGCGGCACAATGCCTGCCGATGCTGACAGCGGAGGGGGACGGGAGCACCCCGACAGACGGGGGACACTAAAAGCCGCCGCTGTCGCGGGAGCGCGTAACAATGCACATCAAACACAAAGAGGAGCCGTCAAATACGGCTCCTCTTTCGTATATTTTCCGGGAAATAAAGTGCTTTAATGTTTCGGCACGAGTTTCTCGGTGCCGCCCATGTAGGGGCGCAGGACAGCGGGAATACGCACCGAGCCGTCCGCCTCGAGATTGTTCTCGAGGAAGGCGATCAGCATACGAGGCGGGGCGACGACCGTGTTGTTCAGCGTATGGGCGAAGTACTTGCCGTTTGCGCCGTTCACACGGATACGCAGGCGGCGCGCCTGTGCGTCACCGAGGTTGGAGCAGGAACCGACCTCGAAATACTTCTTCTGCCGCGGCGACCATGCCTCGACGTCGAGCGACTTGACCTTGAGGTCTGCGAGGTCGCCGGAGCAGCATTCCAGCGTGCGGACGGGAATGTCCATCGAGCGGAAGAGGTCGACGGTGTTCTGCCACAGTTTGTCAAACCACATCTTGGAGTCCTCGGGCTTGCAGACGACGATCATCTCCTGCTTCTCAAACTGGTGGATGCGGTAGACGCCGCGCTCTTCGATGCCGTGCGCGCCCTTTTCCTTGCGGAAGCAGGGGGAGTAGGACGTCAGTGTGTAGGGCAGCTTCTCCTCGGGGGTAATGGTGTCGATGAACTTACCGATCATGGAGTGCTCGGACGTACCGATGAGGTAGAGATCCTCGCCCTCAATCTTGTACATCATATTCTCCATCTCGGCGAAAGACATGACCCCGGTCACGACGTCGGCGCGGATCATGAACGGCGGCACGCAGTAGGTGAAACCACGATTGATCATAAAGTCACGCGCGTAGGAAATGACGGCGGAGTGCAGGCGGGCGATGTCGCCCATGAGGTAGTAGAAGCCGTTCCCGGCGACGCGGCGCGCCGCGTCGAGGTCGATGCCGTCGAAACGCTCCATGATGTCGGTATGATAGGGAATCTCGAAATCCGGGACGACGGGTTCGCCGAACCGCTCGATCTCGACATTCTCGCTGTCATCGCGCCCGACGGGGACGCTCGGGTCGATGATGTTCGGGATCACCATCATGATTCTTTTGATTTTTTCTTCGTACTCGCCCTCGAGCGCTTCAAGCTCTGCGAGGCGTTTCGCGTCTGCGGCGACCTGTGCCTTGACGGCTTCCGCTTCCTCGGTTTTTTTCTGCGCCATCAGCGCGCCGATCTGCTTCGAGAGTTTGTTGCGGTTCGCACGCAGGGTGTCCGCCTCGGTCTTGTAGCGGCGCAGTTCCGCGTCGAGCGCGATGACTTCATCGACGAGCGGGAGTTTCTGATCCTGGAATTTCTTGCGGATGTTTTCCTTGACGATCTCAGGGTTTTCCCTGAGGAACTTCATGTCGAGCATGGTTGGTTTCCTCCGATTTTCAGTCTTGCATATTTGATGAAAAATAAAAAGCACCCTTGCGACAAGGGTGCGAAAACGCACGGTACCACCTTGGTGTTTCACTCTCTCGCACTGACGCGGCGGGTACGGCGCGGCTCATCGCCGGCGGCTCGGGAGCGGAATCCACCGTGGGTTTCGCCGGGTGCGTCACAGCCTCGCACACCCGTCTCTTGGAGCGACCCGTTTCGGTTACTTTTCTCCGTCATGGCTTTTCTATATCGTGTTTTGCCTTTACTGTGTATTATTATATCCAAGCGCCCGCCGTTTGTCAAGCGGTTTTTCGCACGGTGCCGGGAGAGCGCAAAACGGGGGAAGCGTCCTCGCGGCGAGAGAGCGCCGAAAGACCGAAAGAGCGTGAAGTCGGGCGACGTTTGGCAAAACAAGAAAAACCGCGCGGAGCCGAAAAATACGGCTCCGCGCGGCGGTTTTGATAGGGGATCGTTTGCGCTTCTGTTCCGCGTGGCGGTGCCTGACGGCAGTTGCGCCGCGGGGCTCCGCGTCAGCGGATGGCGACGTGGAGACGGAAGGCGAGGGATTTCAGGATCTTATCGACGAACTTATCGACGGCTTCCGGCGCGAGCGGCTCGTCGCCCGTGGGGAGGAAGGTAAGACCGAACGCCATGGACTTTTTACCGGCGCCGATCTGCTCGGAGCGGTAGACGTCGAAGAGGTCGATCTCGCTCACCTGCTTGCAGGCAGAGTGAATCACTTCGGTGATCTCGCCGCAGGTGATCGCTTCGTCGGCGAGCAGCGCGAGGTCACGCGTGACAGGCGGGAACTTCGGAATCGGCGCGAAACGAATCAGCTCCGGGAACGCGGCGGCAAGTCTCTCATAGTCGATCTCACCGACATACACGTTACCGGCGAGCTCTGCCGCCTCGGCGACCTCATAGGACAGCCGCCCGAAATACCCGATCTCCTCTTCGGCGAGCAGAATCTTCGCCGTTTCGCCGGGGTGGAGGAACGGCTGGTTGCCGCGCTCGTAGGTGAGACGGATGCCGAATGCGTCGGCGATCGCCTCGGGCGCGCCTTTTGCCGTGAAGAAGGATTCATCGTCGCCGTAAAGCGCGAAGCAGAGCGTCTGTTTCTCGGTCGGGAGCGTGCCTGTCTCGCCCGGGATAAAGCGGTTCGCAAGTTCAAAGAATCTGCCACCCGCGTGTCCGCGCTTCTGATTGTGCGAGAGGATGGAGAGCAGAGAGGGGACGAGCGTCGAGCGCATGATCGCGTAGTTTTCGCTGAGCGGATTCTGGAGCGCGACGACGTTACGGCGCGGGTCGTCTGTGCCGAGGCGCAGGAGGTCAAGGTCGGCACGGGCATAGAACGAGTAGTTGATCAGTTCAAAGTAGCCTTCTTCGACCAGCGTCTCTTTGAGTTTCAGCGCCTGCTGCTGTGCCTTTGTGTAGCCGCCCGCCGTAATGGACGCGGGGGTCAGGAGGCGCGGGGTGATATGCTCATAGCCGTACATCTTGATGATGTCCTCGGCGAGGTCGGGATAATCCTCAATGTCCTCGCGGAAGAGCGGCGCCACCGCCGTCAGGGCATCGCCGCTGACCGTAACGGTGTACTGCATGCGCGTCAGGATATTGACGACCGTCGTGCGCGGCACTTCGATCCCGAGCACGCGGTTCAGTTTCTCGAACGAGGTGGTAATGGTGAGCGGCTCCGGTTCCGCCACGGCGCGGCGGTCGATGTGCGTTTCGGTCACGGTACCGCAGCCCAGTTCTTCGACGAGGTGGAGGGCGCGTGCCATGGCTTTGCCGGTTGTGTATTCGTCCACGCCCTTCTCATAGCGGTGCGAGGAGTCGGAGGACTGCCCGAGGGCGCGGGAGGTGTGGCGGATATTGTCGCGCGCGAACTTGGCGCATTCAAACAGCACCTCGCCCGTCGTCGGCTTAATCTCGCTGTTGAGCCCGCCCATGATGCCGGCAAGCGCGACCGGCTTCTCCGTATCGCAGATGACGAGCACGTCGGGATTCAGCGCAAACTCCTTCTCGTCGAGGGTGGTGATCTTCTCCCCCGCCGCGGCGCGGCGCACGATGATCTTCTCGCCCGCGAGGTCGGAGAGGTCGAAGGCGTGCATCGGCTGACCGAGCTCGGTCAGGACGTAGTTCGTGATATCGACAATGGCGTTGATCGGCTTATGACCCGTCAGGAGCAGACGGCGGCGCATCCAGAGCGGGGAGCG
>SFZB01000042.1 GCA_004558975.1 bacterium | reverse complement strand
TCTTGACCGGCAAGAGTTTCGACGAACGAATGGACATTTTCGACGAACGCTTCGCCTACCGTATCAATTACGTGCAGAACCTGCTCGCAAAAGACCCCGACAGCCTGACACTCGTCAACGAAGTACGGTGGATGGAATACGCTCTGAAGAAACTCGAAGATCTCTTCGGCGACGAATCCTTCTGGTATCAGGAAGTCGACTTCGTTTACGTCGCGCAAAAGGCATAACACAAAGAGGAGCCGCGCTTTTTCGGCTCCTCTTTGTTATACTGTTACAGTTGACTCTGCGTTTTCGGGGGACTTATCTGCGGCGGCGCTCGCCGAAAGTGCCCGCAACCGTTTCTCGTCCTCTACCCGACGATACAGGCGGCGGAGCAGGACGGGATACAACACGACGAGAAACAATGTCGTCAGCACCCACGCGGCGGGGCCTGCGAAATAGAGTGCCCGGAGTGTCTTTGCCGCACGTGAGACGACGAAACGCGCCGTCAGTTCCATGACCCCGCAGATGGCGGCAGGGGCGGTGTGCCCCATCCCCTGCACCGTGCCGCGCAGCATGGAGAGCATCACCATGAACGGGAAAAACCACAGTTGCGTACGCACCATGTCGGCGGCGATGGAGAGGAGCACTTCGTCATGCCCGACAAAGGGCACGAACAGCCGCTCGCCGAGCAGATCGACCGCCAGCGTGATGACCGCCATCATTGCGAGCGTTGCAAATGCGGTCTCACGCATCCCCTGCCGGATCCGCCCGACCTCCAACGCGCCGCGATTCTGCGCGGCGAAAAAGATCAGCGTCGTTTCGATCGTGGCGATCATGACCCAGATCATACCCACGATCTTATTCCCGGTGGCGACCCCCGTCACCGCCGCCATCCCCTGCCGGTTGATGGCGTCCTGCAAAATAATGCTGCTGATGCTGGTGATGGAGTTTTGCAGCCCGACGGGAACCCCGACGAGTAAGAGCCGCCCCATTTCGCCGAACAGGGGGCGCGCGTCTGCACGACGCACCCACAGCATCGGTAGCCGCCGAAAGAAAAAGAAGAGATTAAGGAGCAGCGAGGTCCCCGCGGAAAGGGCGGTACCGACCGCCGCACCGGCGATGCCGAGCGGTATCACGCGCATAAAAAGGTAGTTGTAGCCGACGTTCGCCGCGCCGCCGACGAGCGAGGTCAGGAGCGGCGTTTTGCTGTCGCCGAGCGACCGGAACGCCGTCCCCAACACGCCCCCGAAAAGGGAGAGCGGCATCGAGTAAACGACGATGTACGTGTAGTCAAGTGCCATCGGGAGCAATTCCTCCGGCACGTGGGTGAGGCGCAGCATCGGACGCAGGGTCAGCGCGACCGTAACCATCAGCAAAAGGGACATCGCGGTCGTGAGATACCAGATATTCGCCATCACGCGGTGCAGTTTGTCCTTCTGCCCCGCCCCCCAGTAGCGTCCGAGAGTGATGCCGAAACCGCTGATGATCCCGCCGCCGAGTGAGTTCGCAACACCGATGATGTTCCCCGTGGCGCCGATGGCACCGATTCCCTCGGACGCCACGAGACGACCGACCATCATACTGTCAACGAGGCTGTACAGCGCCGTCATCAGATTGGCGGCGAGCAGAGAGACGGCAAACGAAAAAATAATGCGCAGGGGTTTCCCCTGTGTCATATCACGCATGTTTCATCACTCCTCTCCCGTCACGCCTTCGGAAACAGTAACAGTATAAAAACAAACCGCCCCAAATGCTATGGGCGGGAACGACATCTATTTGGACTTTTCCGACTTTTTTGTTTTTCCCGCGTTGCTTTTTGCCTGTCCGCTATGCTATGATAGAAACCGTGAAAACGATTCACACCCCGGAGGTATCATCATGCGTATTGATTTCGGAGGCAAATCCCCTCTGCTCTCCTCCTGCCCCCTGCACACACACGCGACATGGGAAATACTCGCCCTCATCAGCGGAGGCGGAACGATCACCTTCGGTGACGGAACCGTCGAGAGCTTCGGACCGTACAGCGTCATCTGCGTTCCTCCGAATATGCCTCATACGGAATCGTCCGCCGGTGTGTATCAGAACTACTGCTTCCGCGTCACGGACTTTCCCCTCCCCGACACCAGCGCACCAATCCTGCTCACAGACGATGCGGGGCACACAATCCGGACGCTGATGGGGCTGCTCTATCCGCTCCTGCACCGCGGCGGACAGGAAACGCTTGCAAAGCCGATCGAGCATCTGGTGGACGCGCTGGAAGAATTTCTGCTCCTGCGTGCACGGCAGACACCGCCGGACATCCGCACGGGACAGGTCATCCGCCTCCTGACACAGAATATGTCCGACGCCGCCTTTCACATTGACCGTGCACTCACCGAGAGTGGTTACTGCCCCGATCATATCCGGCGTTTATTCCGTGCGGAAACGGGCAAGACCCCGCGGGAATACCTCATCGATCTGCGGATCCGGGCGGCGAAGCGCCTGCTCCTGCTCCGCCGTCAAAGCTATGAATCCCTCGACGCCGTGGCGGAGGCGTGCGGATTCTCGGACGCCGCCTACTTCTCGCGCGTGTTTAAAGCACGCGTCGGTATCGCGCCAAGCGCTTACGCGGACAAGACCGCCGCAGAAAGAGCGCAGACACAGGAGACCGACAGCGGGGTGAGAGGTGCAGACGCGTAACGAGTCACCGCGGACATAGCACGGGGAGGTGCCTGTTTTTACGGCGTCTCGCCGTGTGCATTCAAGCGCCTTTCCGCCCGCGGTCAAACCGCGTATCCACGTATCCCGTAAGCAGGCGCACCGCAAATATGAATGATTTGAAAAATCCGCTGCGGGGCTTGCTTTTTGTTTCGGTTCTGCTACAATATAGAATACGCGCCCGCAGATTCTGCGCGGGCGCGCACACATTTTTGCGCTCAGGTACTGCCGAATGTTAAAAGACAATTCCGTTTGAATGGATAGAAAACGATGAAAGAACATACCGTCACAATGACCGAGGGGCGGCTCACGAAGAATATCATTCTCTTCAGCCTGCCGCTTGTCCTCTCCAATATTCTGCAGGTCCTCTTCAACATGTCGGATATTGCCGTCGTCGGCAGGTTCGCCGGAAAAGAGGCACTCGGCGCCGTCGGCTCCTGCACCATTCTCGTTTCTCTCTTCACAGGATTGCTCATCGGTATGGGCAGCGGCATCAACTCGATCGCCGCGCGCTATATCGGTGCCGGCGACCGGGCGCGGCTCCGTCGCGTGGCGCACTCCGCGCTCCTGATCTCCCTCCTCTACGGTATCATCATCATGTCGGGCGGCATCGCCGCGACGCGCCCGCTCCTCCGGCTCCTGGATACCAAAGAGGAACTGCTCGCCGAGGCGGAACTCTATCTGCGCGTCTATCTCATCGGCACCCCCGCCCTCGCAATCTACAACTACGGGAACGGTCTGCTCGGCGCGGCAGGCGACTCAAAGCGACCGCTCTGGTATCTCTCCGCCGCCGGGGTGCTCAATATCGCGCTGAACCTCTTCTTCGTCATCGTCTGCCGCTGGAGCGTGCTCGGGGTCGCCGTCGCAAGCGTCGCGTCCCAGTACGTCTCCGCCGCCTGCATTCTCGTCCGCGTGTTCACCTGCCGTGAAAACTACCATGTCCGTTTCCGCGAGATGCGGCTCGACCGCAGCGCCTCTGCCTCCGTCCTCATGCTCGGGATCCCCGCCGGACTGCAAAACGCGATCTTCGCCGTCGCCAACCTCTTCATCCAGACTGCCGTCAACTCCTTCGACACCCTGATGGTGGAAGGCAACTCCGCGGCGGCAAACGCCGACGCACTCGTCTACGATATGATGGCGGCGTTCTACATGGCATGTACCGCTTTCATGGCACAGAACTACGGTGCAAAAAAGCGTGACCGCGTGCTGAAGAGCTACGGCATCTGCCTTTCGCTCTCCTTCGGATTCGCGCTCCTCTTCGGCGTGTTTCTATTCTTCGGCGGTCGCCAGTTCCTGTCTCTCTTCACGACCGACGCGGCGGTCATCGATGCCGGCATGAAGCGGCTCCGCATCATGGCGTTCTCCTATTGCATCTCCGCCTTCATGGACTGCACCATCGCCGCCTCGCGCGGGCTCGGCAAAACGATCGTCCCGACGATCGTCGTCATCTCCGGCTCCTGCCTGTTCCGGATCCTATGGGTGTACACCATCTTCGCCCACTTCCACACAATTCCCTCGCTGTATCTCCTGTACGTCTGTTCCTGGACACTGACCGCCATCGGCGAGATCATCTATTTCCTGTATGTCATTCGTCGCGCCCTGCCGAAGGGCGGCGCGCCGGACACGGAAAAAACGGAAGTGCAACCCGCGATGGAGACCCCCGCAACCGTTACCGCTGCAGAATGACGTCAACGGCGATGGCACCGACCTTAAAAACAAACGGAATCAAAATCAACAGCAAAAAGAGCGCCCCGCGCGGGGCGCTCTTTTGTCATTGGCGGGCATACCCGCCGGGTGTTTGTTCTGTTCTGTTTCATTGATTCTGTTCTGTCCTGCGGGGATCGGTCATCGCCCGATTGAGAGGTTTCTGCCCGATCGGGAGCCATCATCATGCAGGGCGCTGCCTGATTCGCCGGAGTCGCTTTTCTCCCCGCGCGCTTTCCCGCGCGTCTCGAGCGAAAGCAGAAATACCTTCTTGTCCACGCCTCCGGCGTAACCGACGAGCTGACCGCCCGCCCCCACCACGCGGTGGCAGGGAATCAGAATCGAGATGGGGTTCGAGCCGACGGCGCCTCCGACCGCCTGCGCCGACATACGCCCGCCGCGCGCGGCGGCGAGTTGCGCGGCGATCTGCCCGTAGGTCGTGGTTGCCCCATAAGGAATCGTGCGGAGAATCTCCCACACGCCGAGGCGGAACGGCGTACCGGCAGGACGGAGCGGCGGCATAAAATCCGGCTCCTCCCCGTCAAAATAGCAATCGAGCCATGTCCGCGCCATGCGGAGCATCTCGTCGTCGCCAAGGGTCGCGCCCATGGCGGCGATTTTCTCTTCGCCGCCCTGCCCCGGTAACCACAGCCCGGTGACGGCGGTGCCGTCACTCGCGATGCGGATCTCGCCGAGGGGGGAGGAGTAACGGCAGTACCGCACGATTCCGTTCCTCATTTCATCAAATGGTATACGCCGTTTGTGTGCGTTATGCGTTCGACGCTTCTTCCGCCGGGAAAGTGACGCGCACCGTCGTGCCGACCCCCGGCTTCGAGGTCAGGGTAATCTCCGCGCCGTACAGGTCGCAGATATGCTTGACGATCGCGAGCCCGAGCCCGGTACCGCCCGTCGCGCGGGAGCGCGATTTATCCACGCGGTAGAAGCGCTCGAAGATACGGCTCTGATGCTCGGCGTCAATGCCGATACCGTCGTCCGAAACGGTCAGCATCGGCGCGCCGTCCACCGTGTCGACGGACACATAGGCGTGCCCTCCCTCTCTGCCGTAGCGGATCGCGTTCTCGGTCAGGTTCTTGATGAGTTCATAGGCATGGTCGCGCTCACAGAGCAGTTTTGCGTCACCCGTGACACGTACCTCTGTTTTCTTCTCTGCCGCAAGAATTTGCAAATCCTCCGCGACCTCCCCGGCAACTTCTCCGAGAGATACCGGTGCCAGCGCCGACGATGAGAGGGTGGTGTTCTCAAGGCGGCTGAGATTCAGCATATCGTCGATGAGCGAGAGCATCCGCGTCACTTCGCGGTCGATGCGCTCGGCGTAGCCGCGCGTACGCTCGTCCTGCCCGCCCTCCATGGCGATCAGATCGTTAAAGCCCTTGATTGTGGTGAGCGGCGTCTTGAGTTCATGCGACGCGTTCGCGAAAAATTCGAGCCGCATCTGCTCCCCGTTCTTCTCCGCCGTCACGTCGGTCAGCACCGCGATGACAAGTCCGTTCTCGGTCGTATGTACCGTGACTAGATACCATGCGCCTTTCAGTTGCAGGCGGAAGATGCTCCCCCGTCCCCCCTCGGCGCAATCGGTCATGGCGCCGATAAACGTCTCGTCGGCGGTCAGCGCACGGATTCCTTTTCCGACGGCGCCCGTGATGCCGAAGATGCCCTCGGCACAGCGGTTCACGACCACGACCGACAGCTTCGCGTCCATGACGACGATGCCGTCCGACACGTGGTTCAGAATATAATCGAGTTTCTCCCGCTCGCTCCGTGCCTCGGTGACACTCTCCTGGAGTTTCTTGCTGATGGCGTTGATGTCCACGAGCATCCGGTTGATTTCCTCATCGTCCGTCATGGGCGGGATCTCGCGGTACGTCCCCTTTTCGACCCCGGTAAGCCCACGGCGCACCGTATCGAGCGGCTTCAGAATCCCCGCGCCGAAGAAATAGCAGCAAAGGGTCGTGAGGAACAGGACGACCACCATGATGAACAGCATCGGGACACTGCTCTTCACGACATAGGAGCTGACGCTCGCGACGGGAATCGCGACACGAATATAATAAGAAATGCCGTCGACCTCCACACGCTCGGCGTAATACATCATCTTACGCCCGGTCGTCTCGCTCGTACGCGTCACGGTCTTGGGCGTGCCGGCAAACGCGGCGAGAATCTCCTCGCGCTGGCTGTGATTTTCCATCTCCGCAGGATCCACGGCATCGCTGTCCGCGAGCACCTGCCCCGCGTTATCCAGTACCGTCACGCGGATTGCATCATCCTCCGAAAAGCGAATGTCGGAGGGATCGAACGTCGCGGCGTAAATCTTGGTGATCTCACGGATCTTCTCTTCGGTCATTTCGTAGCGATCGCTCCGGGTCACGAAGATCCCGAGCCCGAGCATCAGTGCGAGCGCCAGTGCCACGATCGCCGTATTCCAGATCATCAGTTTTTTCTTCATTGCAGTAAATACCCCACACCGCGCACCGTCGTGATCTCCGCCCGCGAGCCCGCGAGATGTTTCCGCAGGGTCGCCATGTGGATATCGAGCGTGCGCGTTTCTCCGATGTAGTCGGCGCCCCAGACAGCCGTGAGAATCTCCTCACGCGGGACGACCTGCCCCGCATGACGCAGGAGCAGTTTCAGAAGTTCGTATTCTTTGCGGGTCAATGTCGCGGGGGCGCCCGCCACCTTGACCTCGTGACGTGTATCGTCGAGAACGATATCGGCATAGGTGAGAACCGGGCGCGCGGGAGTCGCACGGCGAAGCCCCGCACGAATGCGCGCGACCAGCTCCATGACCCCGAACGGTTTTGCGAGGTAGTCATCGGCGCCGAGGTTCAGCCCCTTGACCTTACTGACTTCCTCCCCTTTGGCGGATACCATGATGACGGGGAGCGATGCCGTGCGCGTATCGGCACGCAGACGGGTGAGAATCTCGTACCCGTCCTCGCCCTCGAGCATCACGTCGAGCAGGAGCAGATCCGGCATCTCCTCGCGGAGCGCGGCAAACAGGCTCTCTGCCCCCTCAAAACAGCGCACGCGGAACCCTGCCGCGTCAAGCGCGCATTGATACAACTCGCGGATCCCCGTTTCATCGTCCACGGCGAAAATCAGTTGCCCCTCTGCCATATCCGTCTCCTTACCCCATTTTGTGATAACCCGTCGCGGCGTACTCGACCCACTCGCCGATGTTGACGGCGTGGTCGCCGATCCGCTCCAGATATTTTGCAATCATCATAAAGAGGATCGCCTGATCGGCGTTCGCACCGTCGAGGCGAATGAGCGCCACAAGATCGCGCTTCACCGTCTCGAACAGTTCATCTACCCGGTCGTCACGCGCGTCGAGCGAGCGCGCCAGGGCGACGTCGCGGTTGATGTAACTCTCCACGCTGTCTTTCACCATTGCGGTGGCAAGCTTCGCCATTTCGGCGATATGCTCCGGCTCCTTGATATACTGCTCGCTCCCGAACTGGAGCGCGATCTCGGAAATGTCCGCCGCCTGATCGGCGATGCGCTCGAGGTCGGTGATCATCTTGAGCGCGGCGGAGACGTCGCGGAAGTCGCTCGCCACCGGGTGCTCCATGAGAAGAATCTTCAGGCAGTCCTGCTCAATCTCGTGTTCCAGCCGGTCAATGTTCTTGTCCTCGTCGATGACCGCGCGAGAGAGCTCCGGGTTCCGCCGCACAAGCGCCTCGACCGAACGGTCGATCGCGCGCTCCGTCTCGCGGCACATGGTCACGAGTTTATCGAAGACCTGCGCGAGCTCCGCCTCATATTTGTTCCTGATACTCATATTATACAGCCTCCCCTTTTCCTTGTCAATTTTAACCGAATCTGCCCGTAATATAGTTTTCCGTGCGGGGGTCGCGCGGGCAGGAGAACAACTGTTCGGTCGTCCCGTACTCGATCAGCTCCCCGAGGTAGAAGAACGCCGTCTTGTCGGCGATGCGCGTCGCCTGCTGCATATTGTGCGTCACGATGACGATGGTCAGGTCGCGGCGGAGTTCGCTCACCAGCTCCTCGATCTTGCCGGTCGAAATCGGATCGAGCGCCGAGGTCGGCTCATCCATGAGCAGAATCCGCGGGTTCGCCGCGAGGGCGCGCGCGATGCAAAGGCGCTGCTGCTGTCCGCCCGACATCCCGAGCGCACGAACGTGCGGGGCGCGAACGCAATATTGTCATAAATACTCATCGGGAACGGATTCGGCTTCTGAAACACCATGCCGACCTCACGCCGGAGCAGGTTGACGTCCGTATCCTTCGCGAAGATGTCCACCCCGCCGATGCGGAACTCGCCGGTGATACGGCAACCGTCCACAAGGTCATTCATACGATTGAGAATCTTAAGGAAAGTACTCTTCCCGCACCCGGAGGGTCCGATGAACGCCGTGACCTCCCGCGGTTCTATCTCCATGCTGATTCCCTTCAGCGCTTCGAAAGAGCCGTACCAGAGATGACAGTCTTTGACCGAAATGCGCATAGGGTCCTGAAATTCCCGCATTACGTTTCACCCATTCCTTTCTTCATCAGCTTACCGACGCCGCCGGCGAGCAAGTTCAGGCACACAACGAACACGAGCAGGACGACGGCGGTCGCCGCCGCCTCGTTCGGATAGCCGTGGCTCGCAAAATAATAGATATCCAAGGCGAGGCTCGTGCCGGAGCTCATCGGCGTGACGGGCACCAGGTTCACCACCATACCGACGGTGAGAATCAGCACCGCGCTCTCGCTGACGACACGTCCGACGGCGAGAATCATCGCCGTCACGATACCGGGCGCCGCACTCGGCAGGACGACCCGGAAAATGGTACGCACCTTGCTCGCCCCGAGGGCATAGGAGCCCTCGCGGAACCCGTCCGGCACGGCGAGCAGGCTCTCTTCGGTCGAGCGGACGATGACGGGCAGGATCATCACGGCGAGCGTGATACCGCCGCCGAGGAGCGAATAGCCCCAGCCGAACGACACGACGAACACAAGATACCCGAACAGCCCGTAAACGATGCTCGGGATCCCGGCGAGCGTCTCGGTCGCGACACGGATGATCTTGACAAGCTTCCCTTTGTTATTCATGTACTCCACAAGATAAATGGCGCTGCCGATCCCGATCGGCACGGCAATCACGACGGCGATGAGCACCAGCTCCAGCGTCCCGATAAACGCCGGGAGAATGGAGACCTGATCGCCGCGATACGCGCCGAGCAGGAGCTGCCACGACAGTTTCCCCGCCCCGCCGACAAGGACGTAAATAATGACGGCGAAGAGCGCGAGGACGGCGATCCCGGTGGAGGCGACGCTCACACCGCGGAGCGCGCGGAACATTCCGCGCCCGAAACGGAAGCGACGTTCCCGCCGGTTTCTTTGCTCGGTCGTTACGGTTTCCATGACTTACCGCCCCCTTTCTTTTTTCTCCCCTCGTGGGTCTTATCACGCCTCAGGAGCGAGAACCCGGCGTTGAGCAGGAGCGTGAAGAAGAACAGCACGACCCCCGTCGCGATCAGCGCCGAAACGGCGTCCCCCGTCATTTCGGTCGCACCCATGGCGATGTTCGAGGTCATGGTACGCACGCTCTGGAAGAGGCTCTTCGGCATGGTCGGGCTGTTCCCGATGACCATCATGACCGCCATGGTCTCCCCGAGCGCCCGCCCGACGGCAAGCACCACCCCGGCGAGGATCCCGCTCTTTGCGGCGGGGAGCATGACGCGGAAGGTCGCCGCCTCCTTCGTCGCGCCGAGGGCGAGCGCCCCCTCATAATAGCTCTCCGGCACCGCACGCATCGCGTCGAGCGAGACGCTGACGACGGTAGGCAGCACCATAATGGCGAGAACCAGCGACGAGGAGAGAATCCCGTAACCGACGCCCCGCGGCGACACATGGTCACGGATGAACGGCACGATGATCGTCATGCCGAAAAGCCCGTAGATGACCGACGGGATCCCGGCAAGCAGATTCACCATTTGCCGAATGGGCGCCACCAGTTTCCGCGGGCAGAATTGATAAAGACAGACCGCCGTAAAGAGCCCGATGCCCACCCCGATCAGGGTCGAGAGGGCGGTCACATACAGGCTCGCGACGATCATCGGGAAGATCCCGTACGACGGCGTGTCGGCGAGCGGCGCCCAACGCGTCCCGAGAATGAACTGACCGAACCCGGTCTTTGCAATAAAGGGGATACCGCTCGCGAGCAGATACGCGGTAATCGTGACGAGTGCAAAGACTGAGAAGAGTGCGCTTACAAGAAACACCCCCTTCATCAGTTTTTCCCTCACCGAGATCATTACCATGTGCGGTTCATTTTGCCATTTCATGAGGGAATCCTTTGCTTTCTTTATTTTACCTGATCCCAGGTCGTGACGGCGTTGTCTCCCGCCTCACAGTTGTAAATGTTCTTCAGCGTGTCGAGCGTGATATTGCTGATGTCGTTCTTTTTGCTGACAATCACGGCGATACCGTCTTTTGCCACCTCGTAGCAGGTGCAGCTCGCGGCTTTCTCCGACTGGAAGGACTCGGAGATCATACCGAACTGGCTCGTGCCGTTCTCCGCGTTCTTGTAACCCGTGCCGGAGCCGCCGCCGGAGACCTCGATCGTGACGTCGGGCTGGATCTCACGGAACTTGTCGGCGAGTTTGACCATCAGCGGCTGGAGCGAGGTGCTGCCGGAGATCCCGATCTTACCCGTCAGTCCTGCGTGGACGGTGTATTCCGTCGCGCCGTCCTTGGTGGACACATAGCCGTTATCGGAGATGATCTTCTGCGCCTGGCTGCTGCCGAGGAAGTCGTAGAAGGCTTTGTTCACCTCGTCCGCGAGGGTCGCTTCCTGATAGACGATGTTCAGGGGGCGGGAGATCTTGTAGGTGCCGTTCTTAATGTTCTCGACCGTGCAGGCAACGCCGTCCACCGAGAGAATCTTCACGGTGTCGTCCACGTACCCGAGGCTGTCGTAGGCAATCGCGTTCGGATTGTTCTTCACCTCGTTCAGGACTGCGGCGGTGCTGCTGTGGGCGATGATGCCCTCAACGTCCGCCTTGCCCTTCAGCCCGATGATTTCCATAAATGCGGATTTCGTGCCGCTGCCGTCCTCACGGCCGACGACGGTGATGGCTTTCCCGCCACCG
>SFZB01000006.1 GCA_004558975.1 bacterium | reverse complement strand
TAGTAGGCATATCCAATTACCTCCTTCGGTGGTACTGTTTCTTACTATTATTATACGCTATTTCTCGTCAAAAATCAACCATTTGTTGTGACAGAGCCTAATTAAAAAACAGATACCAGTCGGAGTCGGTGGGGGTGGGGAGCCAAGGGCGGACGTGTGCGGGGTGCCACTTCGCGCTGTCGGCGAAGCTGTCCAGATACTCCGGGAGGTAGTCGGCGACGGCGAGGGTGGTGAAGTCGGAGAACATGGTTTTGACATAATCGTCGTCCGAGAGGTCGTCGAGGGCGGGTTTTTCCCGCATGAGGTAGAACGTGTACCCCCCCGCCTCAAACGCGGCGCAGTCGCCGGGGGCACCGA
This sequence comes from bacterium, assembly GCA_004558975.1. GTDB lineage: Bacteria > Bacillota > Clostridia > Oscillospirales > CAG-272 > UBA1740. The sequence continues at coordinate 26,740 of SFZB01000006.1, read as the reverse complement.
GAGCGTAGATTGCCTCGAGCAGTTTCTCGCCGTCGACGCCGCTGTACTCCTGCGTCACCGCGGCGGCGAAAGACGCGTCGTAACTGCCCGCCGCATTGAAATAATACCCGTGACCGAACGTCTTGTAGGCGGGGTTCCGATTGTATTCCGTCTTCGTGAGGCGGCTCTCGAACAGGGAAAGACGCTCCTCGGGGTCGGCGAGGATCCGTACCTCCTCAAAGCGCTTCGCCGCCTCCTCGCGCAGGGCGGTGTCGGCGTTCTTCGGGATCAGAACCACCTGTACGCGGCGGTAGTGGTCGGCGAAATACCCGGCGATCTGCTCGTTCGTCAGCGAAATACGGTCGGGGAGCAGACTCGCCTTGTATTCATAAATGTACGCGCGCCGCACGTCACGATAGGAGAAACCGTAGGGTTTCGCCGCCGCGTTCAGCACCTTTTTGCCGCCGTCGAAACGGTAGGTCAGAAGGTCGTCGAGCGCCCCCTCGAGCGTCGAGCGCTCCGCCGCGGAAAGGACTTCACCGCTCTCGTCAAAGAGGTACGCCGCCGTGATGACGCGCAGCACATAGACGCGCGTCTGCTCCTCGCACTCCTCGCCGTAGGTCAAGCCCGTCGCGGTATCCTTGACGCGCGACCAGAACGCCGGGGTGTCCGCCTTGGCGGGGAAGTCGCAGTCCGCAAGATACCGGTAACGGCACTTCGCCGTGAAGTAGGCGTACAGAGACTTGTCCACGCGCATCCCGCGGAACGTAAGGACCCGCCGCGCCGCCGAAATGCTTACCGGAACCGCGACCGCGATGGCGGCGAGGAGCAGGAGCGACACAAGAATGACGATGACGCGGCGGGGGATCGGACGCCGCTTTTTCGGTGCGGAGCGGGGCGCCCCGGCAGTTTCACTCGGGTTTGTCTTGGGCATCTTGTCTTGCAACGGTCAGTTCCTCCTTTGCTTTCGTGGCGGCGTCATAGGCGTCGGCATACGTCGTCATCATCTCTGCCGCCGCGGCGGCAACGTTTTTCACATTCGTGAGGGGCAGGGAGATCGCCGCCGCCGCGGTGCGCGGCGCGCGGAATCCGTCGAAACGGTGGAAGAGCTCGGCGAGGAGCTCCGGCGAGACGCGCTCGGGCGTCACCAGAAGGTTCCGCGCGTCACGCGTCACCGACGAAACGCGGCATCGGGCGGCGGTCGCCCGCGCGAGGGCGATATACGTGAGATCCACGGCGGGTCGCGGCGGGTCGCCGAAGCGGTCGCACAACTCGTCGAGGACGTCGCGGCGATCGTCCTCCGTCTCGATGAGGGAGATCTTCTTATAAAATTCCATGCGGTGCCGCGAGGCGGCGATATACGTCTCGGGCAGGTAGGCGTCCACTTTCAGGTCCACCTTGGACTCGAACGGCACCGCCTTTGCCTCGCCGCGCTCGTCGAGGATTGCCTCCTCGAGCAGACGGACATAGAGGTCATAACCGACCGATTCGATATGCCCGTGCTGGCTCGCACCGAGCAGGTCTCCGGCGCCGCGAATCTCCATATCGCGGAGGGCGATGCGGAAGCCCGCGCCGAATTCGGTATATTCGCGGAGCGCCTCCAGCCGCTTGCGTGACTCCTCGGAGAGCGCCTTGCCGCGGCGGTAGGTGAGATAGGCATACGCCTGACGCGACGATCTGCCGATGCGTCCGCGGATCTGATGCAGTTGGGCGAGCCCGAGGCGGTCGGCGTCCTCGATGATCAGGGTGTTCGCGTTCGGGAGGTCGACGCCCGTCTCGATAATGGTCGTGCAGACCAGAATGTCGACTTCACCGCGGACAAGCATCTGCCAGATGCCCTCGATGTCCTCTTTCTCCATCTGCCCGTGCGCATACGCGACACGCGCGCCCGGGTGGGCGGAGAGAATCCGCCCGGCGACGAGGTCGATGTTCTCGGTACGGTTATAGAGGTAGAGCACCTGCCCGCCGCGCGCGAGTTCCCTTGCAATCGCCGTATGAATCGGCTCTTCGCGGTATTCCATGACGTAGGTCTCGACGGGGCGGCGGTCGCCGGGCGCCTCGTCCAGCACCGACAGGTCGCGGATTCCGCTGATTGCCATGCTGAGCGTGCGGGGAATCGGCGTCGCCGTCAGGGTCAGGACGTCCACGTCCTCAGCGAGTTTTTTGAGTTTCTCTTTCTGCCCGACGCCGAAGCGCTGTTCCTCATCGACGATGAGGAGCCCGAGTTTTTTGAAGGTGATGCCGTCGGCGAGCAGGCTGTGCGTACCGACGACGAGATCCGTCTCGCCGCGGGCGAGACGGCGGCGAATGACCGCCTGTTGCTTCGCGGTACGGAAGCGGGAGAGCATATCGACGCGGACGGCAAACCCGCGGAAACGGGTGAGCGCCGTCTCATAGTGCTGGAGCGCCAGAATGGTGGTGGGGACGAGGATCGCCACCTGATACCCGTCCGCGATGGCGCGGAAGGCGGCGCGGAGCGCGACCTCCGTCTTGCCGAACCCGACGTCGCCGCAGAGCAGACGCTCCATGGGCACGGGTTTTTCCATATCGGCGAGAATGTCCGAGACGGCGTTCGCCTGACAGTCGGTGAGATCGTAGGCGAAATTGCCGTAGAACTCCGTCTCCATCTTCTCCTCGGGCGGGAAAGCGATGCCGGGGCGGCGCGCACGCGCCGCATAAAGCGCGACGAGCTCTTTCGCCATATCGCCCGCCGCCGCCTTGGCGCGCGACTTCGTCTTGTTCCACGCCGTGCCGCCCATTTTGGAGAGCGCGACGTGCGCGCCCTCGCCGCCGCCGATATACTTCGTGACGGATTCGATGCGGTCGGCGGGGATAAAGAGCTTATCGGTGCCGGCGTACTGAATCGTGATGAAGTCGCGCCGCACGCCGTCCTGCACCAGCCGCTCAATCCCGAGGAAACGCCCGATGCCGTACTTCTCATGCACGACGAGGTCGCCGGGGGAGAGCTCCGCATACGAGAGAATGGTGCGCCCCGGGGCAAAGCGTTTCTTCTTCGCACCGATGAGGCGCCGCCCCTCGGCGGCGCCGCCCGCCCGCAGAGTGGACAGAACGGCGACGCGGGGCGCGGGGAGCTCATAGCCGGAGGATAGGACGCCGGAGGTGACATAGACGACGCCGGGGACGGCGTTCGCGAACGTCAGCGCGTCGGGGGCGGGCACCGCCTGAATCGACAGTTCGGTCAGATACGAGACGAGCGAGTTCGCCTCTGCGGCGGTCTCCGTGACGAGGAGGAGCCGATAATACTGCGAGAGGAAGCCGCGCAGATCCTCCGCGAGCGCGGCGGGCGCGTCGGCATAGGTGGGCAGGCGGCGACAGCGGAAGCCGAACAGTCCGCCTTCCTTTTGGAAAGAGCCGCCCGTAAAGGAGTTCAGGTGGAGCGGCACGGTCGCGGCGAGATGCCCCTGGTAGGTGCGGTCGTCCGCCTCGTAGGCGGTGCCGGCGGGCAGGAGCCCGGCGGAGACCAGTGTCGCCACCTGCGAGGCGCGGGTGTCCCGCGCACGCGAGAGTGATTCGGCAACCTCGTTCGTGCCGAGGATAAAGACGGGGGTTTTCGGGGGGAGAACGTCAAAAAGGGTGGTCTTCTCTGGGTAGATCCAGGGCAGGAACCGGTCGCGGGAGAGGAGCTCCCGGTCGCTTTCGAGCGCGTCGAGCTCCCCCGACAGTTCTTCTTCGGCGTCGGTGTTGCCACTCTCCCGTGCGGCGGCAAGCAGACGCCGGATCTCCCGCGCGACGCGCGTCTTTGCCCCCTCCGTGAGCAGGACTTCATGGGCGGGGAGGAGCGTATAACGCTCGAGATTCTCGGTCACGCGCTGTGACACGGGGTCAAAGGCGCAGAGACGGTCAATCTCGTCCCCGAAAAATTCGAGCCGCAGCGGCGACTCCGCCGCCTGACAGAAGAGATCGAGGATCCCGCCGCGGCGCGCGAACTGCCCGGGTGCTTCCACGAGATCACAGCGGGCGTAGCCGAGGGCGGAAAGGCGCCTCGCGAGGTCGTCCGGGTCGACGGTTTCCCCTACCGAGAGGGTGACGGACGCCTGCCGGATCTGCTCCCGGGGCGGGAGGAATCCGAGCGCCGCCGCCGGGGTCGTGACGATGACGTCCGCCGCGCCGCTAAGGCAGGCGTGCATGACGAAAAGCCGCTCACGCTCTGTGTCGTGAGAGGCAGAATAGGCATGAAAAACAAGATCGCGCTCGGGGAAGGCGTAGGCACGCAGTCCCGCCGCCGAGAGCAGAGAGACGAGCGCCCCCGCCGCCGCGGCGTCCGGCAGGAGGAAAAGCGAGGGCGTCCCCTCTTTTTCACGGAGCGCCAGCGCCGCCTCGGTCAGGAACGCGTCCGCGGCGCCGCCGGAGAGCCCGTTCACCAGTACCGGGAGCGGGGTGGCGGCGGCGCGCTGTTCCCGCACGCAGTCGAGCGCCTGACCCACTTCGGGGTCGGCGAAAATCCATTGTGTCAGTCTCATGTTATTTGGAATACTGTGACATGGCAAGGTCGGGTTTCCCCTCAAGGAGGAGCCGTACGGCGTCCGCCATGCGCGGGGCGACCGTCTCCCGCATCTCGGTCAGTTCCTGCGCCGGGAGGTGCCCCAGCACCCAGTCGGCGAGGTCGTAGTCGGGGGTGGGTTTCTGCCCCACGCCGATGCGCACGCGCACGAAGTTCTCCGACCCGAGGCGCGCCGTGATGTCGCGCAGTCCGTTATGCCCGCCGTGTGAGCCCCTCAGGCGAATGCGGGCGTGCCCGACGGCGAAGTTGATGTCGTCGCAGAGGACGATAATGTGTTCCGGGGGAATGTGGTAGAAGTCCGCCGCCTCCGCGACCGCGACGCCGGACAGGTTCATCAGCGTCTGCGGCTTCATCAGCAGTACCCGCTTCGAGCCGTACACGGTGTCTGCCGTGAGCGAATGGAAGCGCAGGGAGGTCACTTTGGCGCCCGCCGCCGCGGCGACGGCGTCAAGGCACAGGAATCCTGCGTTGTGGCGCGTGCCTTCATACTGTTTCCCCGTATTGCCGAGCCCGACGACGAGGTGGGTCACGGCGCCCTGCGGGGTGTCCTCCCGGTGGGCAATCCGATCAAAAAGAGAGAAGATGTCGGTCATTTGGTCAGTTCCTCGAGCCATGCCGCCGCCTGCGCATCGCTCGGCATACGGAAGTCGCCGCGCGGGGAAAGGCACAGGCTACCGACCTTGGGTCCGTCCGGCAGGCAGGAGCGCTTGAACTGCTGGGCAAAGAACCGGCGGACGAAGAGCGTCAGGTATTCTTTGATCTCGGTCTCCCCGTAGGTGCCGGCGAACGCGAGCGTCGCCATGCGGAGAATCTTCTTCGGCGGGAAGCCGAAACGCACGAAATAATAGAGGAAGAAGTCGTGGAGTTCGTAGGGCCCGACGATCCCCTCGGTCTTTTGCGCGATCTCTCCGTTTTCTTCCGGGGGGAGGAGTTCGGGCGAGACGGGCGTCGCGAGAATGTCGGCAAGGCAAGCCGCCGTCTCGGTGTCGCCGGCGGCGGTGAACCGATCCGCTTCAAACGCGACGAGGTAACGCACGAGGGTCTTGGGGACGCCGGCGTTCACACCGTACATGGACATATGATCGCCGTTGTAGGTCGCCCAGCCGAGCGCGAGCTCCGACAGGTCGCCCGTCCCGACGACGAGCCCGCCCATGCCGTTCGCAATATCCATGAGCACCTGCGTGCGCTCGCGCGCCTGTGCGTTTTCGTACACGACGTTGCGGTTCTCGGGGTCGTGCCCGATGTCGAGGAAGTGGCGGTCGACCGCCGCCTTGATGTCGACAATCCGCAGGGTGGCGCCCAGTTTTTCCGAGAGTTTCTCGGCGTTGGACTTGGTGCGGGCGGTGGTGCCGAAGCAGGGCATCGTCACGGCGACGATCGAGGTGCGCGGGAGCCCGAGGAGATCCGCCGCGCGGGCGGCGACGAGCAGCGCCAGAGTGGAATCCAGCCCGCCGGAGACGCCGATCACCATGGTGCGGGAGTGCGAGCGCTCCACGCGCCCGGCAAGCCCGCGGGACTGAATGTTCAGAATCAGCTCGCTTCTTGCGTACCGCTCGCTCTCGTCATGCGGCACGAACGGCGTCGGGGACTCTGCCCGGGTCAGGGGCGTCGTCGTGAGGGAGAGGGAAAACGGCACGGTGCGGTAGGCGTTGTCGGGGCGGCTGACAAACGTGTTCGTGCGGGCGCGCATCGCCTCCGCACGCTTGAGATCCACTTCGGTCACGGTCAGAACCCGGTCGGAAAACGGCGCGCTCTCGGCGAGAATCCGCCCCGCCTCGGCGATGAAGCAGTTGCCCGAAAAGACCATATCGGTACCGCTCTCGCCCGTGCCGGCGTCGGCGTAGAGGTAAACGCACATGGCGCGCGCCGACTGGATCCCGATGAGGGAGCGGCGGTAATCGCATTTCCCGACCGTCTCGTCCGAGGCGGAGAGGTTCGCGACGAGCGTCGCGCCCGCGGCGCAGTGGGCGTTCGAGGGCGGATCCGCCACCCACAGATCCTCGCAGATCTCGGCGGCGAGGAGCAGAGACGGCATCTTGCGGCAGGCGAACAGCTGCTTCGAGAAGAGGCAGGTCTCCTCTCCCGCAAAGGTGAGGAAAATGGGGTCGGCGGGGGCGGAGGTGAACTGCCGCCCCTCGTAGAATTCGGCGTAGGTGCAGACGTGGGTCTTGGGGACGAGCCCGAGCAGATGCCCGCGGCAGGTGACGGCGGCGCAGTTGTAGAGCCTGCCGGCGTGGCGCACGGGGACGCCTACGATGCTGACCATATCGAGGTCGGCGGTCGCCGCGAGGTACTCTCCGAGCGCCGCCTCGCATGCGTCGAGCAGAACCTCCTGATAGAAGAGGTCGGAGCAGGTGTATGCCGGGAGGGAGAGCTCGGGGAACGCGAGGACGCGCACGCCCCCCGCCGCCGCGTCACGCGCGGCGGCAATATGGGAGGCGACGTTATACGCCGGGTCGGCGACCCGGATTGCGGGGCAGGCGGTGGCTACCCGGAGAAAGCCGTCTTTCATGCGTTTTCACCTTCTTCGTCCGAAAGGAGTATGAGTTCCCGCGCGTAAGGGAGTGTGCGGATAGCGTCGCAGAGGGTATGCCATTCCGCGAGTTTATGATTCTTGCGTGCGGCGTACATATGGATCAGTACCTCGTAGTTCATCGTGACCGTCCGCATCTGGAGGTAGGACGAGGGGAGGAGCTGAATCATGTTGTGCCAATGCGAGAGCTCCTTCGTCTCGACGTACTGCACCCGCTCGGTTTCGAGATAGGCGATGACGGCGTCGAGCACCGTGAGGGCGTCCGGCGTCAGGCGGTCGCAGGCAAAGTCGTCACGGGAGAAGGCTTTCGCATGAATCTTGTGCATGGTGGAGCAGGAGTTCGCGACCGTGCCGACCTTATAGGTATCGAATTCTTTCCACCAGTAGAGCGGCGCCGTGATGTCCATGGATACCATGACCTGCCGCAGGAATTTGCGGTGGTCGGAGCCGGCGCGGGCAAGGCGGGTCGCGAGGGAGAGGTCGTTCTCTCCGAGATGATAGTTGCCGTTCTCATCGTAGTAACTGTCCATGCGCGCCCAACTGTTCAGGGGATTGCGCGCGCCGCGCATGGCGTTCTCAAAATTCATGACGGAAATTCTTTCGACGGTAAGCATAGGTTCATCCTCCAAATGGTGTTGTTCGATGTGGGTGCCGGCGTTTACGGCAGATCTGTCCCGTTATTTGCGGGTGACGCGAGTGAAGCCGCTGTGGAGCGGGTAGAAGAGCAGGGTCGCCATGACAATCTTCACGGCGTCAAAGGGCAGGAACGGAATGACCGCTACTTTCAGGGCGGCACCGAAGGGCGTCCCGCTGCTGACCGAGAACCAGATCGTACCGAAAAAGTAGCAGACGGCGAGCCCGAGGACGGTCAGCGGCGCAAACCAGCGCGGGTGGCGGCGGGCAATCCCGACGATGGCGACGCAGGGGAGATACCCGATGAGGTAGCCGCCCGTCGGGCCGATGAGGCGGGCGGCACCGCCCGAGAAACCCGAGAACACCGGCAGCCCCACGGCGCCGAGCGCGAGATAAACGAGGACGGCGAGCGTCCCGAGCCCGGGGCCGAGGAGCCCTCCGGCAAGATAGACCACAAGCAGGGAAAAGGTGATCGGAATGGCACCGATCGGAATGGAGATGGGGCAGATGACAGCGAGGATCGCCGCAAACAGGGCGGTCATGGTCAGGGCGCGCAGGCGGCCGGAGGTGCGTTCGGCAGATGGGCTCATGGCATGGTTTCCTTTTCTTATGTGTGAGATGTCGGTTTTTATGTTGGGGAATAGCGGGGGTATCGTCCGCCCCGATTACGTGCGGCGGGGGCTGACATGGGCAATCTCGCCCGAGGAAAGCGTGCGGAGGCTCCCGTCCGGGAGGGAGAGGCGCAGGGCGCCGTCGGCGTCAATCCCGAGGACACGGGCGTCAAAGGTCTCCGTGCCGCGCACGACGGTCACGTCGCGTCCGTCGAGGACGCTGCGCGCCCGGTAGGCGTCGAGAAAATCCCCTTCGGGGAACGCTGCGAGGCGGGTGAGGAGCCGGTCGACGAGGGCAAGCGTGAGCGCGTCACGGTCGGGGTCGGTGCCCGTCGCGTTCGCAATCGAGGTCGCATATCCGGCGAGCTCCTCCGGGAACGTCATGCGCCCGACGTTGATACCGATGCCGATGACGGCGTAGTCCGGGGTGCCGTCCGGGCGGAAAGCGCCCTCGACGAGAATCCCGGTCATTTTCTTTTCGCCGAGCCAGAGGTCGTTGACCCACTTGACGCCGACTTTTGCCCCGGTCACCTGCTCGATTGCCTCCGCCGTCGCGACGGCGGCGAGCGGGGTCAGGTGGGAGAGGAGAGCGGTGGCGACGCGCGGTCTTGTCAGGAGCGTCAGGTAGATGCCCGTCCCGGGCGGGGAATAAAAGGCGCGCGCCACTCTGCCGCGACCGCGGCTCTGGCTGTCGGACAGTATCAATGTGAGATCTCCGGCACCCGCCCTCGCGAGCGCGACGGCGCGGGCGTTGGTGGAGTCGATCGTATCGTAGACCTCCGCGGCGGCGAGCGCGGGGAAGTGCCGTTTGAGGGTTTCGGCGGTCAGCAAGGCTTGTCTCCTTTACGGGTGAGGATCGCGGCGGTCAGCGGTGCGAACGCCGAGGGGAGCGGGTAGGCGTCCCGGATGCGCGCCGGGGTGAGGAGCAGGCAGTCGCCGCCCGGGGCGGGCACCGGCGGCGCGTTTCCCCTGAGGGCGAGCGGCGTCTCTTCGGGCAGGTCGAAGGCCTCGGCGACGTCGACAAAGACGCCGTGCAGATGCCAGACGAGGTGGGTAAAGACGTGCGAATAGTCCGCCGCCGGTGCGACGGAGAGCGGTGTCAGCCCACGGGCGGTGAGATACGCGCGAATCTCTTCTTCGGTGCGGAAACCGTCGAGGGAGGGAAATTCATAAAGCGAGGCGAGCAGCCCGCGGTCGGGGCGGCGGCGGATCAGGTATCTGCCGCCAAAGGAGAGGAGCAGCACCGTGCGGGTCTCCTCGCGGCGGGTCGTCTTTTTCTCGCGGCAGGGGAGCGTCGCCGTGCGTCCGTCCTGCCGCGCGCGGCAGGCGTCGTGCCAGGGGCATTTCTCGCACGCGGGGCTCGTCGGGGTGCAGACCGTCGCGCCGAGTTCGATCAGCGCCTGTCCGATATCCCCCGGGCGGGGGGTGCCGCGCGAGAGTGCGTCGGCGACCGTCGTTTCAAAATCGGTTTTGACGCGGGGGTCGAGAATGTTGCGTCCGTCTGCGAAGAAACGGGCAAGGACGCGTAAGACGTTGCCGTCCACGGCGGGCGCCGGAACGCCGTAGGCGAACGCGGCAACGGCGCCGGCGGTATAGGAGCCGATCCCGGGCAGGGTCAGGAGCGTCTTGGGGTCGCGTGGGAGTTCTCCCCCGTAGTCACGCACGACCAGTTCCGCCGCGCGCTGGAGGTTGCGGACGCGGGAATAGTACCCGAGCCCCTCCCAGAGCTTATGGAGCGTGTCCGGCGGACACGCGGCGAGAGCATAGACGTCGGGCAGGGCGCGCATGAACCGTTCAAAATACGGTTTCACGGCTTCGACCCGCGTCTGCTGTAGCATGATCTCCGACACCCACACGCGGTAGGGGGTCGGCTCCTCGCGCCACGGCAGGTGCCGCCGCTCCCGGTCGTAAAATGCGAGGAGCGCGGGGAAGGCGGCGGCGAGCAGGGCACCTCTTTCCGCAGAAACGGGCGTTTCTGCCGCGGGAACGGCATCCTGTACCGCCGCCCGGCAGGAGAGGTCGGGCACGCCCGTTTTCGCGGTGGGGTTTGCTGTCTTTTTCAAGGTCAGAACTGCGCGCCGTTAAAGCCCCATTCGGGGGTGGCGACGTACTTGACGTAAATGCGATCGGGCGGGACGAGCAGGGTCTCGGAGACGGCGTTCGTCAGGCGCTCGGTGAGCGCCGCCGCTTCCTCATGCCGGAGCGCGCCGTACACGCTGACTTCCAGCATGGCGGCAAGTTTGTCGGAGCCGCCGAGCCACAGGCGGGCGCGGTCGGTGAAGCGGAGCATAAGGTAGTCCTCGGTCTTACCGGCAAGGCAGGTGATCGCCTCGCCGAAGGCGCTCTTCAGGCGCACTTCCGCGTCGCGGGTCAGGGGGCAGGAAACAGATGTGTGGATATACGGCATGAAAAACTCCTTTACCAGATGAATGTGACGGAGGTCGTTTCCCCGTCCTCGGGGGCGATATAAGCGGCGAGACGCGCGGCGTCGTCGAGAAATGCTTCGTCGCGGTGCAGGGTCAGGCGGTTGAGGCACGTCTCAAGGCGCGGGGGCGGGAGAAACGCCTCCAGCCCGTAGGTCTCGGCGAGGGCGTCGGAATAGGAAAAGACGGTCGAGAGCGCCTCGGGCAGCTCGTCGAGCGCGTCGGCAAACTGTGCCGCTTCTTCGGCGGTGAGGGTCAGGGAGGAGCCGATACTGATACGCTCCGCGCCGAAAAGCGCGAGCAGGAGCATCCGATAGGGCAGGAACCCGTCCTCCGAGAAATAGTAGGCGTCCTCATGCCCGAACGTACCGTCGTAGTCGCCGCGCACAATCTCGACATAGGAGCCCTCGCCGACGGCGTCGCGCCCGACGATGAGCCCCCGCTCGCCGCGCGGCTCGGTCGGGGTGAGCAGGTCGGAGCGGAAAGGCGAGTCGCCGGACACGCCGTCCTCTGCCGCATCGAGGCAGTCCGTGAGAATGGCGATGAGCTGGTTGTCCGCCATCATCTTTTCGTAAGAATACAGTGCCACACGGGAGAAGAGCAGAAAGTTCTCCTCGCAAGCGGCAAGCATGGTGTAACTGCACTGCACGTCGTTGCCTTCATCGTCTGTGAACGCGAGAATGTGGTCGCCGCAGTTGAGGTCGATCCAGAGCTCCATCGCGTAACCCGCGGGGAGTTTACCGGTCGCGTCCGCGTCCGGGATAAAGTGCGGGACATATTCGGGCGAGAAGGTATGCCGCGGGGTGACGGAGACGGTGATGCCGAGCGTGCGCGCACGGGCAAGTAGCGCCTGATAGTCGGTATCCTCCTCGAGACGCGCGGTCAGGGCTTTGGCATGCGCGTAGATTTCCTCATAGGTCTTTGCATAGTTTCCCTTTGCCATACGTAACTCCTTTTCAACCGGGGCTTTGCGCAATCCGCAAATTGCGAAAATCTCTGATTATATTATTCTAACAGATACGCGCGCGTAATGCAAGAGCCTGACGCTTCGGTTTTTCGGTCGTGCGCGAAAAAGTTCGGTATTCGATTCGTGCGGCAACACTCGCGGCGTGCGAGGAATGCACATTGTGCGGCGGGCTCCCCGGCGCCGGATGTGCCCGGCATCGGCACGGCGCACAACCGATACGTGCAGACGCCCGCCCTCGCCGACGGGTTGACAACCGCCAAATCCGCACGGCGTGTGCGCGATGCTCGGAGGGATTTCCGTATCTCCCGCGGGATCCGTCGCGGCGTTGTCGGAGGCACTCCGAAAAAAGCAAAAATTATTTTATTTTGGTATTGCATTTTTGAAATCCGTGTGGTAGAATATAAAACGCGACTTGGTTTCTGAATAAATTTTAGATAGAGAGCACCCCCGCGGTGTGAATGTCTCAGGGAGGTATGTACGATGGCAAAGTGTGATATCTGCGGCAAGGGCGTTGTGTTCGGTCACAATGTGTCCCACTCGAACCGCAAGACCAACAGAACCTGGAAACCCAACATCCGTCGGGTGAAAGCGGTTGTGAACGGCACGCATAAGAGCGTGTATGTCTGCTCCCGCTGCCTGCGTTCCGCGAAGATCGAGCGCGTGTAATCCGCGCCGGACAAGAACGCGACGGAGCCTGCACCTGTGCCTTGTCGGCACGACTGTGCGCTCCGCCGCGCTTTTTGTTTTGCCTTTTGGGCGCGATCCCTGCCTTCGGTTCACTGTTTTTGTCCGCCGCCGGGCGGCTTTTTTATTTTGTCTTACGGACGCTCGCCGCGGGGCGAGTGGGGAACCGATGACCGCCTTTTGCTTTGCGGCGGGGCGGCGGGGACAGGCGCCTTTTTGCCGGGGGCGTCGGTTGTATCGGTCTTGGCGGCAGTACCGGTTTTGGTGGCAGTTTCGGTTTCGGTGGCGGTATCGGTTGTTGTGCCGGTATCGGTCGGTGGCACCCCTGCGCATTCGTCCCCCCCACGGCGCGGGAGCCACGCGAAGAGGAGCGCCGCGGCGGGCGGGCAGAGCAGCATCCCGACAATGCCGAACAGGCGGAGCCCGGCGTACATGGAGAGGAGCGTCAGGCAGGGATGGATCCCGAGCCCGCGCCCGATGAGATGCGGCTCGAGGAACTGACGGACGGCGAGCGAGACACCCCAGAGGACAAGCAGTCCGATGCCGCGCGCGGGGTTCCCGGTCACGAAGGAGACGAGGCTCCACGGCACCAGCACCGTCCCCACCCCGAGGACGGGCAGAAAGTCTACAAGGGCAATCAGGAGCGCGAGGAGCAGGGCGTAACCGATGCGCAGAAGGGAAAGCCCGAGGAGCATTTCGGCGAAGGTGACGCCCATGAGCGTCAGATAGGAGCGGAGATACATCCCGCCGACGCGAGAAATGCGGCATTTCGCGTCGGTGAGCCACTCGCGCGCCCTGGGCGGAAAGAGAGAAAAACAGGCGGCGTGAATCCGTTCGAGGTCAAGACAGAAATAGGCGCAGGCGCAGAGCGTGACGGCGAGGGCGACGAGCATCCGCGGCGCCGCCGAGACGAGGCGGGAGAGCAGGGTCGGGAGGTGAGACGCGAGGTTCCCGACAGCGGAGCGGATCGTGCCGACCAGCCACGCGCCGACGTCGCTCGAGGCGAGTTTCGGGAAGGCGGCAAAAATGCCCTCGAGCGGATCGCCCGCTCCGGCGCTCGTGAGGGTGGAGAGCAGGTCGGTGAGTTCCCGCGCGAGACGCACGCCGACCAGCCACAGTCCCCCGGCGAGGGCGCCGATGAGAAGCAGGGCAAAGACGAGACGCATGACGCGAGCCGGAATGCGGGTATGGCGGCAGAGGTGCTCCGCCGGGGCGCGTACCAGGAGTGCGACGCCCCACGCGATGAGAAACGGCAGGAGGATCGGCATCAGATACCGCAGCGCGAGCCACCCGGCAAACAGCGCCGCAAAGAGACAGAAGAGAGACGCGGCGATGTCGGTGACAGTCTTTTTAGGGCGTTCCATGCCGTTGCCTCCTCCATGGTGTTGCGCCCGAAAAACCGGGCACAACGCTGATTCTCATCACGTCGGTTTCGACCGAATCTTGACAAGACGTGCTTTTTGAGATAGTATATGTCATGTGAGCGCCCCTCATGCGGAAAAACGCCGGGGTGCGGAAAGGACAGCATACTGTGGTTATCATCGAAATGCAGAACGGCGGGGTCATCAAAATCGAACTGAACCCCGAGGCGGCGCCGAAAACGGTTGCCAATTTTGAAAAACTGGTGAAAGAGGGTTTTTACGACGGTCTGACCTTCCACCGTGTCATCAACGGCTTCATGATCCAGGGTGGTGATCCGCTCGGCAACGGCACCGGCGGCTCCAAGGAGAATATCGTCGGAGAATTCGCCATGAACGGACACAAGAATCCCATCTCCCATCGCCGCGGCGTCATTTCCATGGCACGTTCCTCGATGCCGAACTCGGCATCTTCGCAGTTCTTCATCATGCACGGCGACGCGCCCTATCTCGACGGCAGTTATGCCGCGTTCGGTCACGTCACGGAGGGCATGAACGTGGTGGACGAGATCGCGGACGTCCCGACCGACGGGCGCGACAAGCCGCGCGTGCCGCAGGTGATGAAGCGCGTCTATCTCGCGTAAATCCCGCCCGGTTGCGCACACGGCAAAAGCCCCCGGGGCGCCGACGACCGGAAAACGATCGTCGCCGATACGGCACAGACGTCAACTCCGGGCAGGCATAAGACCGAATCCCCTTGTGGGCGCAAATGCCCGTGCGTATGCATGCAAACGCGACCGCAAAGAAAAGAAAAAAGACGCGCACCCGACCATGTGTCGGGTGCGCGTTTTGTCGTGAGGAGGTCGCCGGCGGGGGCTCAGTCCTCAATCATATACATACGGGTGATGACCACCGGTTTCGCGGGGGTGCCGGTTCCGTCGCTGCCGATGTTTTTGAGTTTAACATTGGCAATCGCGTCCACGACGTCCATGCCGGAGGTCACTCTGCCGAAAGCGGCATAACTGCCGTCGAGATAGGGCGCGTCGCCGTGCATGATGAAGAACTGCGAGGAGGCAGAGTCGTTGCTGCTGCTGCGCGCCATGGAGATGACGCCGCGCTCGTGCTTGATGTCGTTCCGGGTAAAGCCGTTCTGCGAAAACTCGCCCTTGATGGTCTTGTCGGATCCGCCGGAGCCATCGCCGTTCGGGTCGCCGCCCTGAATCATAAAGTTCTTGCCGATACGGTGAAAGGTCAGACCGTCGTAGAAGCCTTCTTTTACCAGTTTCTCAAAGTTAGCGACCGTGATCGGCGCTTTGGTCGGGTAGAGTTCCAGTTCAATGGTGCCGAAATCCTGCACCTCAATGGCGACGCGATGCGTGGAAGTATCGGGCTTGTCCCCACAGGCAGGGAACACCAGCAGTGCCGCGGTGAGGGCGGCAAGGACAAGAAACAGCGAAAAAATACGTTTCATGTGTGTAAACCTCGACATTGTAATGATAGACGGCGGTTCCCGACAAAAAGGAGCCGCCGTCTCCTATTATAACGGAAACGGCGGTCAGGTACAAGTTAATTTTCTGTGTCCGGGGGAACGGGCGCCGCATCGGCGTTCGCGGTTCCGTCGGCGAGGGCGGCTGTCATATCCGTCGGGGCGGGGGCATCCGCGCCGTCAGGCGCCGCCGGGGTGGGGGTGCCTCTCGGGGTGACGACCTGTACGGTGACGTCTGCTTCCGGTTTCGTATCGGTGTCGGTATCATCTGCACCGTAGACTTCTTCGAGGGCGAGCCCTGCCTGACGGCGGTGGAGTTCCGCCTGTTTCATACGCAGGTGATGCACGGTCGCGATCGTACCGCAGACGAGGATTGCGAGGTAGGAGGAGATGCCGCGGGAGAGGAGCAGGGAGAACATACAGAGGGAAGAGGCGTTCGGAATGCCCTTCATCGCTTCATAGAACACACCCATGTGGAGAAGTTCCGCGAGCCCTGCGCCGCCGGGCGTCGGGAGGGCGGAGGCGCCGACGATGCAATAGAGTTGCGTCGTGAACACCCGGGAAAAACTCATGTGGGAGACACCCATGCCGCCCATGGCAAGGAAGACAAAGTAGGTGATGGGGGCGAGGGCGACACGCTGGAGAATCGAATTGAAGAAGAGGACGGGGAGCAGCCAGCGATGCTCACGCACGATCTTCAGCGCCGACTGGTAGGTTGCGACCGACGCGCGGAACGCGGCGATGCGCTCTTCCTTATTTTTAACGATATGGAGTTTGGCAAGCAGTCCGAAGAGGACATCGCCGAGCCAGAAGATGAAACGACGGGAGAACATACAGACAAGGCAGATGGCGATGAGGATCGCGTGGAACCCGACGCCGACAAGGACGAATACTTTCTGACTTGTCGTGAAAGAGATGAAAATACCGGGATTCAGAAGAAACGCGAGGGCGGAGATGAACAGGAGCCCGATGGTGTACAGCGTGACATTGAGGATCAAGACCGCCGTCGAGAGGGAGAGCGGGACACCGCTCTTGGTCATGTAATAGGCGGCGGCGGGCTGACCGCCGGTCGCGGACGGGGTGATCGCGGAGAAGTAAATATCGGAGGAGGCATAGACCGTCGTCTGCCGGAGCGAACGCGGGAACCCGACCTTACGGCACAGGAGCCACAGATTCACAGCCTCGGAGAGAATGGAGATCGCGAGGCAGGCGAGTGCCGGAATGAGCCACCACCAGCGCAGACCCGCATAGTTGAGGTCGCCGAGATCGACGGGGTCACTGCTTGTTTTCAATAGTTTATTGAAGTTGGTAAAGAGGAAGATGAAGGTCGCCGCGAGGATCACCAGGACGAAAAGCATATTGGCGAACTGCGAACGGGCGGAGAGCATCTTTTCCGCTTTATCTTTTTCTGGAGTCTTTTTCTTACCGAACTGCACCTTCGCGTCTCCCTTCGTGAATTTCGCCCGGAGAGAGGATCCCCGGCGATCGATAATACTATTTTAGCACAGGGGGGAACATTTTTGCAACGATTTCGGAAAAATAGTTTGGAAGCGTCGGAAAAGCCATGCCGGGCAGTCTGCAAGATGACGTTTTGACGCTTTTTCGGTCAAAACCCCCTGGCAAAACGCTGTGAAACCACTTTGATAGACGAGCGGCGACTTTGACGTCGGTAGGGTCGCAAATGAACGGTTTGCCGCTTCGGAAAGGGAGATATAACCGGTTTTTGACCAAAAAAGCCGAAAACCCCCTCCAAAATCCCGGGTTTCGGATGGGTGGCAAAAATCGATTTCGACGCCGAAAGCCGATTTTTCGGGAAATGACATACGGCGGGGGTTTTTGACAGAGCGCGGGCACAATGCGGCACGGGAGGGGCGTCGCCGCGGCACAAAATCAGCCCGGCGTCGCCCCGATTCGACAAATAAAAAAGAACGCCGCCCCGGCGGAGCGCCGTTCTTAGAAAAGGATTTTCGCGTGACTGCCCGGCGACATTCCGCAGGCGGGGCGGGTCAGGCGTCGGCGTGCCCGAGCGGCACCGACGTCAGTGCCGCTCGGCATCGAAGGTCGTGCATGATGACGGGCGGGACGGTTACCGGCGGGTCGGGGGCAACGGCGGGCGTGTATTGCGCGGTGGCAGTCGTGTCCCGGCGCTCATGTGGCGGAATGGTGTGCCGTGGTGCTGTTGTGTCGGGCAGGCGGTCATGCGGCGCGTGCTGTGCGGCACGGGTCAGGCGTCGGCGTGCTCCGTGTTCTCACGGTAGAAACGCAGGACGGTCTTGCGGCAGGATTCGGGAACCAGCCCTGAGATGCTCTCGCCGGCGGCGAGGCGTTCGCGCACACGGGTGGAGCTCACCCCGGCGAGTTCCGGCGGGGTCTCGAGCAAAAGGGTATGGACGCCGCCGCGACCGCTGTTGTACTGCGCCATCTTTTGCTCATAGGTGAGGTCGGAGTCGGAGCGGTAGCCGCGTACAATGGCGGCGAAGCCGCCCTCTTTTGCATAATCGGCGGTGTAGCCGTCACACGCGACGACGCGGACGTTCGCGAGGTTCTGCGTCGCTTCGCGCAGGAGCGCCACCCGCTGTTCGAGCGTGAAGAGGTAGTGCTTCTCGGGATTCTCGAAGATGCCGACGACGACCTCGTCATAGTTGCCCGCCGCCCGGCAGATGATATTCAGGTGTCCGAGTGTGACCGGGTCGAAACTGCCCGGTATCAATGCGCGTCTCATCGCGAAGCCTCCGGGAGCAGGCGCAGGATCGTGATATAGGTGATGCTGTAACGCGCCGCTTTCACGACTTCAAAACGGGCGGCGAGGTCAGCGTTGCCCCCGAAAATCTCGGACTCTCCGCTCTCACAGACAAGGAGACACCCCGGCGCGGCGCAGCCGGCGTCGAGGATCCGCGCGAGCGCGTCCGGCACACAGCCGAGACGGTAGGGCGGGTCGATGAAGATGAGATCCCACGGCTCGCGGCCGCGGCATTTTCGGAGGTATGTGCGGTAGTCGGAGATGGCGTAACGGCAGGCAGGGAACACGCCGCATTTTTCGGCGTTTTTCTTGACGATCGCCACGGCGTCGGGCGAGGCATCGACGAATGTGACGTCTCCCGAGCCACGGGAGAGCGCCTCCAGCCCGAGCTGTCCCGAGCCGGCGAAGAGATCCAGCACGCGCCGGTCGGTGATATCAAACTGGATCGAGGAAAAGACGGCTTCCTTGACCCGCTCGCTCGTCGGGCGCGTCTCGTCGCCGGGGAGCGTATCGAGCCGCACGCCGCGGAATTTGCCGGTAATGATGCGCATCATGTCTGAGTGTCCTCCTTATGGAAATACGCGTACACACGCGCGGCGTCCGACGCCGGGATCCCTGCCGCGGCCATGTCCGCGACCGTGGCGGTCTTCAGTGCCGTGTACTTCATACGCGCGAGCAGTTTCTTGGCTTTGACGGCGCCGATGCCCGGAATATCCTCGAGGGCGGAGCGGCGCAGGGTCTTGGTTTTCGCCCCCATCGTGGCGCGCACGGCGACCCGATGGACTTCTTCCTGCAGGCGATAGAGAAAGGCATAGACGCTCTTCTCCGTGGCGATGGAGATCTCGTTCTCACCGTCTGTGAGCGCCCGCGTCTTGTGATAGTCGTCTTTCACCAGCCCGAAAACAGGGGGTTTTACGGGGAAGTCCGGCAAAATGTCCATGACGGCATGCACCTGACCGACACCGCCGTCGAGCAGAATCAGGTCGGGCACCGCGCCGAGCGAGGGCGTGCCGTCCCCGATATGGGCGAGGCGGCGGGAGAGCGTCTCCCGCATGGCGGCATAGTCATCGGTGTGGGCGAGCGTCTTCATACGGAAGGTGCGGTAGTCCGAGCGTCGGAACGCTGTCCCGTCTGTCACAATCATCGCGGCGGTGATATGCTCCTGACCGATCTCCGAAATATCATACATTTCGATGCGGTCGGGGACGACCTCGAGCCCGAGCAGTCGCGCGAGCGTGACGAGCACCGTTTCCTCACGCTCCGCGTGTTCACGCGCCTTGGCGGCGCGGTCGCGCGCGTTTTCCATCGCCATGTCGACGAGTGCCCGCAGCTTCCCGCGCTGTGGGGTGCGTACCTCGACGCGGTGCCCGGAAAACTCGGAGAGATAGTCGGAGAGGAGTCCGTATGTCTCTTCCGGGAGATTGAACGAAAGCAGAACCTCGCGCGGCACCGCCTCCGGCGTGCCGTAATAGGTGGTGACGACGGTCGAGAGGTCGTCGTCCTCCGCGTCCTTTTCGAGCAGGTAGGCGTGCGCCTCAATCAGCTTGCCCTCGCGAACCGACAGGACGGCGAGCACCATGCAGAAGTCGTCGCGGAAGAGCGCGAGGACGTCGCGGTTCTCATCGGCGTCGCCGACGACCTTCTGTTTGTCCGACAGACGGTCGAGCGCCGCCATGGCGTCACGGTAATGCGCGGCGAGCTCAAAGCGCTCCCCCTCCGCCGCCTCGATCATCGCCGCCATCAGCCCCTCGCGCGTTTCCCGGACATTGCCCGAGAGGACGCCGACAGCGCCGCGGATCAGCTCGCGGTATGCTTCGGGCGGCACGGTACCGGTGCAGGGGGCGGCGCATCTGCCCATCTGGGCGTAGAGGCAGGGGCGCTCTTTCCCGATGTCGCGCGGGAAGACCCGGCGGCAGGTCGGGAGCGAGAAGACCCGCGTCACGGTGTCCGCCGCCTCGTGCGCGGCGGCAGAGGAGGAATAGGGTCCGAAATACTTACCGCGGTCGGCGCGGCGCTCCCGCGTGACGACCACGCGGGGATAGTCCTCCGCCGTCACCTTGATGTACGGATAGGACTTCGCGTCCTTGAGACGAATGTTGTAGTGGGGGGTATAGCGCTTGATCAGCGTATTTTCCAGCGTGAGCGCTTCCATCTCGCCGTCACAGAGGATATAATCGAAATCGGCGACGTGGGAGACCATTTTTTGCGTTTTCGGTGTTTTCCTGTCCGCGAGGAAATAGGAACTCACGCGATTCTTCAGTTTACGGGATTTCCCGACGTAGATGATCTTGCCGCTCTCGTCCTTCATCAGGTAGACGCCCGGGCACAGGGGCAGAGCCGCCGCCTTACGGCGCAGGTCCGGCAAATGCGGATTCATGGGCGAGCCCCCCTTTCGTTTTCATCTCGTTACTGCTATTGTACACGTTGGGAACAGTCTTGTCAATTCCGCGGGCGTGCATACAGGCAGGTGCGACACCGCCCGAGGGCATAAAAAAACCGCGGCAAAAGCCGCGGCAAAAAGAATACAAAAAACTTACGCCAATGTCGCGAGGCGATGGAGCAGCAGATCCTCGAGCGCGTCGACGGCGGCGACTTCATCTTCGCCGTCCGCGGTGATGAGCAGGCTCTCCCCCTGACGGGCGCACAGAGACAGGACACTCATCAGGCTCTTGGCGTTCGCCTTACGGTCGCCCTTCTCCACCCAGATGGTGCTGCGGAACGAGCAAGCCTCATTGATGAAAAAAGCCGCCGGGCTGGCGTGCAGTCCGATATTATTCTTGACTTCCACTTTGCGACTTGTCATACACTACTCCTTCATAAGGGAAAAACCCAGAATCCGAGGATATGTTTAGTGTAACACAGAGGTAAAATAAAATCAATCTTTTTCGATTTAGCCATCGGAAAATCGTCATTTTGTATTGATGCAAAAGGAGCAATCAATTTCATTTGTGCAAATATTACAAAATTTCAATCTGCATTTCAGGGAAAGACATGAAATGAAATCGGACACAAACCGTTTTTCAAGGGGGCGAAATTTACATTCCGTCGACAGAATCGGACTTGATTTCGGCGCGCCCGTATGCTACAATATTGTCGTCTTATCAGAAAAGGGGAGGAAAGCCGACGATGCTCTCGTTTTTGCTCGTGTGGAACCCGTATATCGCTCTGCCGATCGCCGGCGGGGTGTTGCTCGTCGTCCTCGTCTGGTGGATTGCCGTGAAGGTCGCGCGGCACCGCCACGATAAACTTCTCGAAAAGCAGGTGCAGGAAGAGATCCACCCGCCCGTCCCGCAGGAGCTGCGCGCCGAGGTGACGGTCATCCCGACCGCGGAAGAGGCGCCCACCGTCTTTATGCCGGTGCCTGCCGCCGTCTCCGACGTCGTTGATTTTGTCGATGAGGCACGCGACGGCATCTGTATCCGCAGTTTTGTTCGCGCGGAAGACGTCAACCATATGATGAGCGGCGAACAGGCAAACGCCCTCACCGCCGTCGTGTTTCGTCCGGCGCGTGCGGGGAACAACCGCGCCACGGTCTATCTCGACACGCTCTCCGACCAGTTTTCGCCCTATTCGTTCGTCAATCTGGCGATACTCCGAAAAGAGGGCATCGTCGGGGAGGAAACGACGCACCTCGTCATTCATGCCCGCGGTGTGCTCCGCAAACCGCTGATGGTGGAGGCGGACGCCTTCTCGCTCGAGGCGGTCAAGATGCTGTCTCTGACCGGCGGGCGTGCCATCCTCATCCGTATCTGATGTTTGCGTAAAAAACAAATTTTTCCGGGGCGCCGCAAAGGCAGCGGCGCCCCGGTGCTACGTTGTTCCGCGCGATTGAGAGGCGGGGACGCGGGGCATACTGAAAGCGGAATCACATGCCGGGTCCGATCGTGCGGGAGGCGCCGTCGCGTGTCGGACACAGACGCCGACGGGTGGATCGGTTGACAAACCGATTCAATCGTTATATAATACTGAAAGACAGAGCCGAGAAGCCATGTTTCGCGCTTTTTCGTCGCTCCGCTATCGGATTCGACCGTTTTTATTTATATCGCGCGCGCAACGCGTATGACACTCGCGCGTGCGTGGCACACGCGCGGTCGTTGCCGTTCATGAGGACGTCGGGCAGGTGCCGCACACGGTTACCCCCGCCGAAAACAGCCAAAAAGGATCAACACAATGAATCACGATATACAAACCGAACGCGCCGCTTCGGCGCTTGCCGACATGTCGGATGCGGGGAATCGTACCCCCGTCGATACCGACGCGTCGATGACCGCCGACACCGCGACCGCCGCGGGAGTTGCCGCCGAGGAGACGGCAACAGGGACGTCGGAAACGACAGGCACACCTGTCGAAACTGCGGACGCGCCGGCAGCCGTCTCCACCGACACGGCGGAAATACCGCTGACGGCGGAGGAAATCGAGCGACAGCGCGCCGAGGCGCAGGTGCTCACCGCCGAAGAAGCCGCCGCGGAAGATGAAGTCCGCGCGCGCATCGAGGCGCTCCCGTACCGCTACCGCAGAAAGCCGCTCTTCGATTTCGCAAAGCGGCTGACGGATATTCTCCTCTCGGGGCTTCTGCTCCTGCTCATCTGGCCCGTGTTCCTCATGATCGCCATCGCCATCAAATGCGATGACGGCGGCAAGGTGTTCTACCGGCACAAGCGCATCGGTCGGCACGGCAAGGAGATCTATATCCACAAGTTCCGCTCCATGCAGAAGAACGCCGATCAACTCGCGGGGCTCCTGACGCCCGAGCAGTTGCACCAATATTATACCGAGTTTAAGATCGACAACGACCCCCGTATCACGAAGGTGGGGAATTTCCTGCGCAAGACCAGTCTCGACGAACTGCCGCAGATCTGGGACATCTTCACGGGGAAGCTCTCCGTCATCGGTCCCCGCCCGCTGGTCGAGACGGAGACATACCGCTATTATGGGAAGCGCGACGCGCTTTTATCCGTCAAGCCGGGTCTTACCGGTTACTGGCAGGCGTATGCGCGGAACGACGTCGGTTACGGAGACGGTCGCCGGCAGGAGATGGAACTCTACTATGTCGCAAATCGTTCGGTGTGGACGGACATCAAAATTTTCTTCAAAACCATCGGTTCGGTCGTAAAGAGGAAAGGCGCCAGATAAGGCGCGATCCCCTCATGCCCTGTTACCAAATCGGAGTCATATGGAAAGACGACAGATCTATCTTGAACTCATCGGTGTAATCCGCCATGTGCTGCTGGGAGAGCCTATGCCCTCCATCCCCGACTGGGAACCGCTCATCCGACTCGCGTCCGCGCATAAACTCATCGGGTTTGTCTACCGCGCCGCGGTAGGCAATTCCGACGTCCCCGCCGCCATGCTCGAGCAGGTGGAGGCTGCCTATTTTGCCGCGGTCGGCGCGCAGGTACGGCAGGATCACTTCGCCGGGGAGCTTTTTGCGGCGCTCCGCGCGCGTGAACTCCCGTATATGCCCCTCAAGGGCTACTGCCTGCGGGAGCTCTATCCCGAGCCCAACTGGCGCATGGCGCAGGATCTCGACATCCTCGTCTCCGAGGAAGCGCGGGAGGAGATCGACGCCGTGCTGACCCCGCTCGGCTTCAGCCGTGAGCGGGGCGAAAAAGGCGACCGCTACACGCTCGATCGCGTGCGCGTGAGCGTCTATACGGAGATCCCCGAGGAGGACGTCATGCGGGCGGAGGGCGAGACGCTCCGCGATTCGCTCGTGACCGAGGACGGGATTCTTTATCGCTTCACTCCGACTGCGCTGTACGCGGCGCTGCTCTCGCGTATGTACCGCAACTTCGATACCGGCGAGGGCATCGGTATCCGCTCTGTCCTCGACCTCCATATGTGTCGCTTGAGACTCTCGGAAAGCGAACGCGAGGCGGTACACGCCTGGGCACAGACACGCGGGATTGCGCAGTTCGTCCGTGCGATGGAGGCACTCGCCGACGCATGGTTCGGCGACGGGGAGAGTACCAACGACCTGATCCTGCTCGGCAGTTACATTGCCGCGGGAGGCACCGTCGTCGGCACCGCCGACGCGGAAGAGACGAAGAAAACGGGGCGGCTCCGCCGCATATTCCCGCGGTATGCCTCGATGAAGCGCAAATACCCGGTCTTAAAATATCTGCCCTTCCTGCTCCCGCTCTTCTGGGTGGCGCGGTGGCTGTCGCTCCCGTTCTCGAAGCGGGCGGCGGAGAGCGTCACGGCGACCGAGGACAGACGGGAAAAAATGCTCGCGCGGGTGCGTGAGATCACGGGGCTTACGGCGGGAGAAACAGCCGGCGCCGCGACGTCGGCGCTCCCCGGTGAGAACTTCTGACCCCCAAACGCCGACACTCATCAACCCGGAGCCGGAAAGCGGCTCCGTGACCCTCCCGGGTGCGCCGGGGCGACCCCGGTCGGGCGCTCTTACGGCACACCCGGTTTGTTTTCATTTTTGTATCTGATTGCCCCCCGATGGGGAGAAAGGAATACCGATCATGGTAAAGAAACAATTCAAAACAGAATCCAAAAAACTGCTGGAGATGATGATCAATTCCATCTACACGCACAAGGAGATCTTTCTGCGGGAGCTCATCTCCAACGCGAGCGACGCTTGCGACAAACTGCACTACCGGTCGCTCACCGACGCGAGCGTCTCCGTGAAGCGCGAGGATCTGGTCATCCGTCTCGCGGCAGATAAGGAAAAGCGGACGCTGACCGTCGTCGACAACGGCTGCGGCATGACGCGCGAAGAACTCGAGAGCAATCTCGGCACGATCGCGAAGAGCGGTTCGTTCACCTTCAAGCAGACCGAGGAGAAGCGCGAGGACGTGGATATCATCGGGCAGTTCGGCGTGGGCTTCTACTCCGCCTTCATGGTGGCGGAGCGCGTCGTCGTCGAGAGCCGCGCACAGGGTGCCGAGGAGGCATGGCGCTGGGAATCCGCCGGGGTGGACGGCTACACGGTCGAGCCCTGCGATAAGGCGGAGGTCGGTACGGTCGTGACGCTGTACCTCAAGCCGGATACCGAAGAGGAGAAGTACAGCGAGTATCTCGAGAGCTACCGTCTCATCGAACTCGTGAAGAAATACAGCGATTACATTCGTTACCCCATCAAAATGGAGGTGACGGAACAGCGCCTCAAGGAGGGCACCGACGACACCTATGAAACGGTGACGGAGGATCGCACGCTCAACAGCATGACGCCGATCTGGAAGCGCCCCGCCTCGGAGGTGACGGAGGAAGAATATGCGACTTTCTACCGCGAGAAGTTCTTCGACTTCGAGGCACCCCTGAAGGTCATCCGCCAGAAATCCGAGGGCGGGGCGACCTACGAGGCACTGCTCTTCATCCCGAAGCACCCGCCGTATGACTATTACAGCCGCGACTTCGAGAAGGGGCTCGAGCTCTACTCTTCCGGCGTTCTGATCATGGACAAGTGCAAGGATCTGCTCCCCGACTATTTCAGCTTCGTGCGCGGGCTCGTGGACAGCGCCGACCTCTCGCTCAACATCTCGCGTGAGATGCTCCAGCACGATCGCCAGCTCCGCGCCATCGCCAAAGGGGTGGAGCGCAAGATTACGTCCGAGCTGAAGAAAATGCTCGAGAACGAGCGGGAGACGTATGAAGAATTTTACCGTGCGTTCGGACTCCAGCTCAAGTACGGCGTCTATGAGGAATACGGCGCGCACAAGGACGCGCTCCAGGATCTGCTGCTCTTCGTGACCTCCAAGGAGAAGAAGTACGTGACGCTCAAAGAGTATGTCGCGCGCATGGCGGAGGGGCAGACCAAGATTTACTTCGCCTCCGGCGAGACGGTCGAGAAGATCGCGCTCCTGCCGCAGGTGGAGACGGCGGTTGCACACGGCTATGAAGTCCTGTATCTGACCGACGACGTGGACGAGTTCGCTTTGCAGATGCTCCGCGAATACGACGGCAAGCCGTTCGCCAACGTCTGCACCGACACCGAGGGGCTCTCGACCGACGAGGATAAGGAGAGCGTCAAGACCGAAAACGAAAAGAACGAAGAAATCCTGAAATTCGTGAAAGACAGCATCGGCGACGCCGCGCATGCGGTGCGCTTCACCAAAGGGCTCGGCGACCACCCGGTGTGCCTGACGACCGAGGGAGCGCTCTCGCTTGGCATGGAGAAGGTGCTGAACCGGATGCCCGGGGAGCACGGCGCCAAGGCGCAGACGGTGCTGGAGATCAACATGGATCATCCGATCGCCGGGAAGACGAAGATCCTCTGGGCGCAGGCGTGCCTCATCAGCGGCGTGGCAGTCGAGAACGCGGCGGAGGTCGCCGAGGCGGTCTGCCGTCACCTCGCGGAGTAACAGTATTCTATAATTTTACGAGACGAAGTTTCAAAGCAAAACAGTTGTAGAAGCTTTGCTTGCAAACATTAATACCATTAGCGAGATAAGGGCTTTTTACCATTATCTCGCTAGTTTTAAAATGATATAATACGAGATGTAATCGTCTACTAGTGTGTTTTTGAGCATTATAAAATAAACAAGAATAGGGCTATTGTAAATGCTACATCATATTTCTGATTTTCCCGAATTCATGTTAGAATGGAATTGGGAAAAAAATACTCAACTTGGGTTGAATCCTAATGTGTTGACAAAAAGTAGCCGAATACGCGTTTGGTGGAAATGTAAATGTTGCGGATGCGAATGGTCAACAATGTTGCGATCTCGAATTCAAAAGCATTCGGGATGTCCTGAATGTGGAAAGAAAAGGATGGTCGAATCCCATTACCAAACAACTTTACAGAAAAAAGGTGGGTTAAGTAATGCACTTCTGCTGCAAGAATGGGATTA
>SFZB01000041.1 GCA_004558975.1 bacterium | reverse complement strand
AAAGTTGACGCACTGTTCTTCCCTCCTTCATAAAAATGAATCTCACAGGTACTCGGAACTGTGTTCCGTCTAGTGCGTCAACTTTAGCAGTATTTGAAAAATAAACATTCTAAATTTCATTCCCACAGGTGGTGACAGCACAATCCGTAATATTCTGAGATAGGAATATTACTTCTTCTTGGGCCTCTTGGCACCGTACTTGGAACGACCCTGCATACGGTTCGCCACACCCTGCGCGTCCAACGTGCCGCGGATGATATGATAACGGCAGCCAGGCAGGTCACGCACACGTCCGCCGCGGATCAGAACCACAGAGTGTTCCTGCAGGTTATGACCGATACCGGGGATGTAGGTGGTTGCTTCCATGCCGTTCGTCAGACGGACTCTCGCGATCTTACGCAGAGCGGAGTTCGGCTTCTTCGGGCTGGTCGTGGTCACCTTCGTGCACACGCCTCTCTTCTGGGGCGCACTCTGTTCGACCGAGACGTTCTTCAGCGTGTTGACAGTCTTCTGCAGCACGGGCGCCTTGGATTTGTAGCGCTTTTCGGAACGACCCTGTTTCACGAGTTGGTTAAAGGTTGGCATACTCTTCCTCCTTCTTTCAAAATTTAAAATGTCTATCCTTCAATAGGGGAACCCCTATGTCAGAATCTTTGTGAACGCCCGCGAAGGCGTCTTACGACACCTTCACAGAACATTACAAGGTATTTTACCATTATCGGCAATCTTTTGTCAAGTATATCCGCGTTTTTTCCGTGAAAAATCCCACACGGCACAGGGATATATTTGCCGAAAACGGAAGGTTTTACTCACCCGCCGCCTCGTCGTCGAGGATCGTGCCGTCCGCGGTCTCGATCTCCACGTCGCGGTAGGTCGTAAGACCGGTACCGGCAGGGATCAGCTTACCGATGATGACATTCTCCTTCAGCCCGAGCAGGCGGTCTTCCTTACCGGCGATTGCGGCTTCGGTCAGCACCTTCGTCGTCTCCTGGAAGGAGGCGGCAGAGAGGAACGAATCGGTGTGCAGCGACGCCTTCGTGATACCGAGGAGCATCGGCGCGCCGAGTGCGTGACGGAGCCCCGTCTCGCCGGCGGCGATGCGCTCGTCGATCAGACGGTTGGCGTGCGTGATGTCCGTAACGTTGACGGTCGAGCCGGAGAGCAGGTCGGTATCGCCCGGATCCTCCACGGTCGCCTTACGCGTCATCTGGCGGGTAATGACCTCCACGTGCTTGTCGTTCACGTCGACGTCCTCACCGCGGTACACCTTCTGCACTTCGCGGATGATATAGTCGTAAACTGCGTCGATCCCCTTCATACGGAGGACGTCCGCCGGTGCGAAGTAACCTTCGGTCAGCGCCGAGCCGCGGGCAACATAGTCGCCGTCGTGAATCTCAAGACGCATACCGAACGGGATCTCGTACGGATGGGCAACGCCCTCCTCGTCGGTGACGACCACCTTCGAGAGGTTCTTCTCGGTGGTGATGTGCGCGACGCCGCTGAATTCGGTGACGATCGCGGGCTTCTTCGGGTTGCGCGCCTCGAACAGTTCCTCGATACGCGGCAGACCCTGGGTGATATCCGAACCGGCGACACCACCGGTGTGGAACGTTCTCATCGTAAGCTGAGTACCGGGTTCACCGATCGACTGTGCGGCGATGACACCGACCGCCTCGCCGATGCTGACGAGTTTGCCGGTCGCCATGTCGGCGCCGTAGCAGTGTGCGCAGACGCCGCGCTCGGCGCGGCAGCGCAGAATGGTACGGACCTCAACCTCCGTGATGCCGGCGGCGACGATCGCGTCCGCCTCGGTTTCGGTGATCATCTCATTCGCGGGAACGAGCAGCTCACCGGTCTCGGGGTGCATGATATCGGAGACGGCGAAGCGCCCGAGCAGACGCTCTTTGAGCGTTTCGAGCGGGTGCTCGCGGTCGTTCGGGTTGACGATCTCGGAGACCTTGATGCCCTCGGTCGCGCCGCAGTCCATCTCACGGATGATGACTTCCTGCGAGACGTCGACGAGACGACGGGTCAGGTAACCCGAGTCTGCGGTACGGAGTGCCGTATCGGACAGCGACTTACGGGAACCCTTTGCCCCCATGAAGTACTCGAGCATCGTCAGACCTTCACGGAAGTTCGACTTGATCGGGATCTCCAGCGTCTTACCGGAGGTCGCGAACATCAGACCGCGCATACCGGCGAGCTGACGGGTCTGCTTGATGGAGCCACGGGCACCGGAGGTGGAAATCATGTTGATCGCGTTGTACTTCTGCAGGCCGTGGGTCAGGGCACTCGTGACCTTATCGGTCGTCTCTTCCCACACCTTGACGGTCGCTTTGTAGCGCTCTTCGTCGGAAAGTTCGCCCTCCTCGAAGGCTTCGCGGATCTGCCCGACTTTCGCCTCGGCGTTCGCGATGAGCTCTTTCTTCTCGGGCGGAATGGTCATATCGTAGACCGAAATGGAGATCGAGGACTTGGTGGAGTACTTATACCCCATCGCCTTGATGTTATCCAGCACTTCCGCCGTCACGGCGAAGCCATGATACTTGATCGTGCGGTCGACGATTTCTTTCAGTTTCTTGGAGGTCGTCGGGAAGTCGATCTCGAGGTTGAACTTGGTCTCCTCGTTCGTGCGGTCGACGTAGCCGAGATCCTGCGGAATCTTGGAGTTGAAGATCAGACGTCCGAGCGTCGCGTCGATGATGCGCGTCTCGGTCTTGCCGTCAAAAGTCTTTTCGACACGCACTTTGATCGGGGTGTGGAGCGTGATGAGTTTGTTCTCATACGCCATGACCGCCTCGTCATAGTTGCGGTAGACCGGCACGGGATACCGTTTCTCGGCTTCGGGAGCGTCGATCGTCAGATAGTAGGAACCGAGAACCATATCCTGCGAAGGAACCGTCACGGCGTGGCCGTTCATCGGCTTCAGCAGGTTGTTCGCGGACAGCATCAGGACACGCGCCTCCGCCTGTGCCTCTGCAGACAGCGGCAGGTGGACAGGCATCTGGTCGCCGTCGAAGTCGGCGTTGAATGCCGGGCAGACGAGCGGGTGCAGTTTGATGGCGCGCCCCTCGACCAGAATCGGCTCGAACGCCTGAATGGACAGACGGTGCAGCGTCGGTGCACGGTTCAGGAGCACGGGATGCTCGCGAATGACGTAATCCAGCGCGTCCCAGACGTCGGGATGCTGTCTCTGGACTTTCTTCTTTGCGTCCTTAATAGAGATGGCTTTCTGCGTTTCCATCAGACGCTTGACAACAAACGGGTTGAAAAGCTCGAGTGCCATTTCGGTCGGCAGACCGCACTGATAAATTTTCAGTTCCGGGCCGACGACGATAACCGAACGGCCGGAGTAGTCGACACGTTTACCGAGCAGGTTCTGACGGAAACGTCCCTGCTTACCGCGGAGGATCTCGGAGAGAGACTTCAGCGCACGGTTGGAGGCGCCGACGACGGGCTTGCCGCGGCGGCCGTTATCAATCAGGGCGTCGACAAATTCCTGGAGCATACGGCGCTCGTTGCGGATAATGATCTCCGGCGCGCGCATTTCCAGCATCTTTTTCAGACGGTTGTTTCTCGAAATGACGCGGCGGTACAGTTCGTTGATATCGGAGGTGGCGTATCTGCCGCCCTCGAGCTGCACCATCGGACGGATTTCGGGAGGCAGGACAGGGAGCGCGGTGAGAATCATCCACGCCGGCTGGTTGCCGGACTTACGGAAGGATTCCACCACCTCGAGCCGCTTCACGATCTTCGTGCGCTTCTGGCCGGTGGAACCGAGCAGTTCGGCTTTCAGCTCATCGGACAGACGGGTCAGACCCAGTGTGCAGAGTTCCGCGGAGCGGGCGAGACGTGCCTCTTCCCCTTCGCGCAGGGTCGCGAGTTCCTGTGCCTCTTCCTCCGTGCGCTCGTTCTCGGGCTTCATCATAATCTCGCGCTGACGCTCGTCAAGGCGCTCGATCTCCACGCGCTCGCGGCTCTCGGTCTCGTCAAGACCCACGGTGAAGAGCAGTTCCTTCACCGCGGCGGCGCCGATGCCGGCGCGGAAGTCGTCACCCCACTTCTCACGGGCGGAACTGTATTCAGCCTCGGAGAGCAGCTGCTTCTTGAGCAGTCCGGTATCGCCCGGATCGACGACCACATAACTTGCGAAATACAGGACTCTCTCGAGCAGTTTGGAGGACATCTCGAGGAGCAGCCCCATGCGGGACGGGGTGGCGCGGAAATACCAGATGTGCGACACGGGGGTCGCGAGTTCGATATGACCCATGCGCTCACGGCGGACGCGCTTGGTCGTCACTTCCACGCCGCAACGCTCGCAGATCTTACCGCTCGAGCGGACGCGTTTGTACTTGCCGCAGGAGCATTCCCAGTCCTTCGTCGGCCCAAAGATGCGCTCGCAGAATAGACCGTCACGCTCCGGCTTGAGCGTGCGGTAGTTGATGGTCTCCGGCTTCGTGACCTCGCCGTAAGACCAGGAGCGAATCATTTCGGGAGACGCAAGGCTGATCCGAATGGATTCAAAAACTTTCTTACTCATATTATTCAAGGTGTTGCCCCGTTTTCTTGGGGGCGCACCGTTCCTCTCTTTCTCTTTTGATAGGGCGGGGATCACGAATCGAGATCGTCGTAGTCATCGGCTCCGTCGTCGGCACCGTACGCATCCGCGTCGGTATCGTCCGGCATATAGTCGTCATCGTCATCGACCACCTCGTAGCCTGCGTCGCCGAGTTCCTCTTCATCGGAAGGGGTCTCCCCTTCCTCGAAGGACACCTCGTCCTCACGGCGCTTATCGCCGCGATAAGGCATCATCGGACGCGCGGGTTCGTCATCAATGAGATCGGAGAGTTCGATCTCCTGACCGTCTTTATCAAGTACCTGAATGTTCAGCGCGAGGGACTGCAGTTCCTTCACGAGCACCTTGAAGGATTCGGGGATGCCCGGCGTCGGAACGTTCTCGCCCTTGACGATCGCTTCATACGTCTTGGTTCTGCCCACGACGTCGTCGCTCTTGACCGTCAGAATTTCCTGCAGCGTATAGGCGGCACCGTATGCTTCGAGCGCCCAAACTTCCATTTCGCCGAAACGCTGACCGCCGAACTGGGCTTTACCGCCGAGAGGCTGCTGCGTCACGACGCTGTACGGACCGATCGAACGGGCGTGAATCTTATCGTCGACCAGATGGTGAAGTTTGAGGTAGTACATGATACCGACCGTAACGGGGTTATCGAACGGCTCACCGGTTCTGCCATCATACAGGATCTGCTTACCGTCAATGATACGCACGGTGTTCTCCGCCATGAGCGCCTGCAGCTTCTCGTCATCGTTGACGATCGAGTCATCGACCCTCTGCAGATCGCGTCTGCCGTCGGCGTCCACCGTCTCGATGAAGAGGGCTTTCCCCTTCACGGCTTCGCCCGGCAGGATCTCACGGGAGTAGTCCGCGAGCTGCAGCTGCTCAATGATATCGCGCTCGTTCGCGCCGTCGAAGACGGGCGTCGCCACCTTGTAACCGAGGCGACGGGCGGCGATACCGAGGTGCATCTCCAGAACCTGCCCGATGTTCATACGGGAAGGAACGCCCAGCGGGTTCAGCACGATATCGAGAGGCGTACCGTCCGCGAGGAACGGCATATCCTCCGGCGGGAGGATACGGGAAACGACACCCTTGTTACCGTGACGGCCTGCCATCTTGTCGCCGACGGAAATCTTACGTTTCTGTGCGACATAGACGCAGACAACTTTGTTGACGCCGGGGGCGAGGTCATCGGAGTTGGTGTGGTCAAAAATCTTGACATCCACAACGATACCGCTCTCGCCGTGCGGTAGCACCTTGGAGGAGTTACGCACCTCGCGCGCCTTCTCACCGAAGATGGCGCGAAGCAGTCTCTCCTCGGGGGTCAGATCGGTCTCGCCCTTCGGCGTGACCTTACCGATCAGGATATCGCCCGCCCGCACATACGTGCCGATCTTGACGATACCGTCGGCGTCCAGATCCTTCAGCGCGTCATCACCGACGTTCGGAATCTCGCGGGTGATTTCCTGCGGGCCGAGTTTGGTGTCACGCGCCTCAATCGAATATTCCTGAATATGAATGGAGGTGTACATATCCTCCCGGACCAGCCGCTCGTTCAGCAGAACGGCGTCCTCATAGTTGTAACCCTCCCACGTCATGAAGCCGATGAGGGCGTTACGGCCGAGAGAGATCTCACCGCCGGAGGTCGCGGGACCGTCGGCAATGACCTGATGCTCTTCCACGCGCTCGCCGACATCGACGATCGGGCGCTGGTTGATACAGGTGTCCTGGTTGCTCCGCTTGAACTTCGTCAGGTGGTAAACGTCCTTTCTCCCCTCGTCGGTGAGAATGGTGATCTCATCGGACGTCACACGGTCGACCATACCGGCGGCATTGGCGCAGATGACGGCGCCGGAGTCAACAGCCGCCTTGTACTCCATGCCGGTACCGACGATCGGTGCCTCGGTGACCATCAGCGGGACTGCCTGCTTCTGCATGTTGGAACCCATGAGGGCTCGGGTGTTATCGTCGTTTTCAAGGAACGGAATCATCGCGGTCGCGACCGAGACGACCATTCTCGGCGAGGCGTCCATCAGGTCGACCTGCGAGCGATCCACCTCGATGATCTCCGCCTTGTCACGTGCGATGACGCGCTGTTTGACGAAGTAGCCGTTCTCGTCGAGCGGCTCGTTCGCCGTCGCGATAATGTTGTTGTCCTCCTCGTCCGCGGTCATGTACACGACCTCGTCCGTGACTCTGCCGGTCGCCTTGTCGACGATACGGTAAGGCGCTTCGAGGAAGCCGTACTTCGAGATCTTCGCATAGGTCGCGAGATAGGAGATCAGACCGATGTTCGGACCTTCAGGCGTCTCGATCGGGCACATTCTGCCGTAGTGCGTATAGTGGACGTCACGAACCTCGAATGCCGCACGGTCACGGGAAAGACCGCCGGGGCCGAGCGCGGAGAGACGGCGCTTGTGCGTCAGTTCCGCCAAGGGGTTATTCTGATCCATGAACTGCGAGAGCGGCGAAGAGCCGAAGAACTCGCGGATTGCGGTGGACACCGGACGCGTGTTGATAAGCGACTGCGGCGTCATATCCTCGGTATCATGGACGGACATACGCTCCTTGATGTTCTTCTCCATACGGGACATACCGATACGGAGTTGGTTCTGGAGCAGTTCACCGACACAGCGCAGACGACGGTTGCCGAGGTGGTCGATATCGTCGAACTGACCGATGCCGTGATAGAGGTTGAGCAGATAGTTGACGGACGCGAAAATATCGTCCTTCGTGATATGGCGGGGAGACAGTTCGTCGCGGCGGAGTTTCACCTGCTCCTTGATCGCGTCGAGGTCGCCCTCGCAGGTATCCATGATCTCACGCAGTACGGACTCGCGCACCTTGCCGTCGATGCCGCAGTCCGAGAGATCGTCGCCGAGGATGAGTTCGGGGCGTACCGTGTGGTTCGAGAACACGACGATCGCCTTCTCACCCGGCTTCTTGCAGACTTCCACACGGTTGACGGTGCTGTCCTCGATCGCCTGTGCGAGTTCACGGTTCACATAAGCGCCTGCCTCCGCGATGACCTCACCGGTCAGGGGGCTGACGACCGCTTCCGCAAGATAAGTGTCGCGGATACGGGCGGCGAGCGCCAGTTTTTTATTGAACTTGTACCGACCGACGGGGTAAATGTCATATCGCTTCGGATCGAAGAACAGGTTGTTGAGGGCGAGTTCCGCACTCTCGACAAGCGGCGGTTCACCCGGACGGTACTTCTTGTAGATCTCCTTGAGAGCCTCGTCGCGCTCGGAGGAGTTGTTCTCCTGCGCGAGCACGCCGCACTCGTCCTTGCCGAACGTCGCCGTCAGAATCGGCTCGTCGCCGTACATGGCGAGAATCGCCTCGTTGGTTTCGATGCCGAGCGCACGGAGCAACACCGTCGCCGGGAGTTTTCTCGTCTTATCGATCTTGACGTACAGGACGTCGGTCGCATCGGTCTCATATTCGAGCCATGCGCCGCGGTACGGAATCACCGTGGACGTGAAAGAGTGGTGCCCTGCCTTGTCCACCACCGCCGCCGGGAAATAGATGCCCGGGGAACGCACGAGCTGGGAGACAATCACGCGCTCCGCACCGTTGATGACGAAGGAACCCGTGGCGGTCATCATCGGGAAGTTGCCGAGATAGACCTCGGACTCCTTGACCTCGCCGGTCTCCTTGTTGGTTAGGCGGACACGCACGCGAAGAGGCACGTCATACGTCGCGTCTCTCTCCTTGCACTCCTCAATCGTGTACTTGGCGTGGCTGTCGAGAGTATAGTCGATAAACTCGACGACCAGTTTCCCGCTGTAGTCCACGACAGGCGACACATCGTGCAGCACATCGCGGAGCCCCTCATCAAGAAACCACTTGAAAGACTCGGTCTGAACGGCAATCAGATCGGGCATTTCAGCGACTGTCTTAATGCGGGAGAAACTCTTTCTCTCGGTCTTGCATGGCGGTAGTTTCAGCATACATTCAACTCCAGTCTCAAAAATAACAAAATCGGGTGCCGCCGGAGCGGCCAATTCACGCGCGTGTGCGTAAAAGCGCATAATATCCCTAACGGGTGCGTGCGCGTGAAAAAGAAAACGGACGCGATGCCGGGAAAATGTGAGGGATCGCGTGCCGATGCAAGAATGGATTTTATCACACGCGCGCAAGGTTGTCAAGCCTTTTTGATAATATTACACAAAATTTTTTCGTATTTTTCTCCGCTCTGCCGAATTTCCCCTCCTCAGAAAAAAGCACTCGCGCACACACATTTTGGAAAAGCGGCGTTAAATTATTTACGAAATTTTAACATTCTGGCTCATAATTAACAAAT
>SFZB01000040.1 GCA_004558975.1 bacterium | reverse complement strand
AATCTCGGGTGGTTCCTCGCGAAGAAACTCCCGAAAAACTAGCGGTGACGGCGCATTTCGCCCAATTTGAAATTGGACATACTCCACGAAAATTCCCCGCAAAAACTGCGGCAACCTTTCGCTTCAACGCACATCATGCCTGAGAATTATAACAAATTTGCGGTTAAATTGCAAGAAAAACCTCTTGAAACGCCCAAAATTTGCGGCAGAGAAATTCATAGAAATTTTTAAGCAATTTTTGTGCATATTGTACATTGGCATTAATTTACCCCTATTTTTGCCCGTTTTTTCCGTTTTATTCCTGCCCGGAGCAAATTATATACATTTTGTTAACAATTTTCTTTTATACTATTGCATATCACCTTTGAACACTCAGAAAGGAATGTCGCCCCGTGCGACCCCACCGTCCGTATGCCGTTTTCTGTGACAACCTCCGGGAGCCCCCGCCGCTTTGCCGGCTGGCTTCTCTCCCTCATCTCTTTCTTTTTCTGCACCGCGTTTCTGATGGCCGCGGCGCTCACCGCCGAGCGCCCGCTCGCCTATCTGCATGGCGGGCTGTGGGTAACGGCGCTGGTTTTCGTTCTTGTGAACGCAGTGCTTCAGCTCCCCCTCGCGCTCTCCGACCGGGACCTTGACACGGCACTTGCCGGGGGGCGTTCCTCCTTGCCGCTCTCACAGCGGCTTGCGGCGCTCCTCGCGACCCTTGCCGCCCTGTCTTTTGCCGGCGGTAATGCCGTGCTTGCCGTCCGCGCGGCAGATGCCAGGCGGATCGCCGCCAATGCCGCAGAGATGCGCGACAGTACCGGCATGTGCGTCACCGCCGTCCTCGCCTGTGCCTTCTTCCTCATCGGTGCCGCAGGGCTCT
Organism: bacterium; assembly: GCA_004558975.1. Lineage (GTDB taxonomy): Bacteria > Bacillota > Clostridia > Oscillospirales > CAG-272 > UBA1740. The sequence goes on along the minus strand of SFZB01000040.1, from coordinate 8,032 downwards.
TGCTCGAATGTTTTGTCGATGGGCAGCACCCCGCGGCACAGACACTGCTCCGCCTTGCCCTGCCGCTTGCCTCCGTCACCTTTTCTCTGTACCTTTATTTTGACAAGAGCGTGCCACGCAACGCGAGTCTGAAGCTGCTTGTCTCCCTGTCGTTCCTCCTCATCGCCCTGCTCTGGCTCCTGCGGCTCCGTGAAGCCGTCGGCAACCCTCGTCCACGCCTTGCCGTGTATCTGGCGCGGGCGGCGACGCCCCTCACCGGCGCCCTCGGTTGTGCGCTGCTGCTTTTGGGCATCGTGAAGAAAGCGGTTTTCGTCTCCCCCACGGTCGCTCTCTGTCTGATTTTCCTTTCCTTTTATTTTTATATGGTCTTTTCGGCACCGGCAGGCGGCATGAAAGGGCGCTCCGGCTGTCCTGCCGACAGCGCCGCCGAGATCCCGGACGGAGCGGGCATCGCGTCCGACCCCGATGAAGAAGACGAAGAAGAGGCATAAAGCATGAAAAACATCCTCGTCATTGATGGTAACAGCATCATCAACCGCGCCTACTACGGCGTGTGCCCGCTCTCCACGAAGGACGGCAGACCCACCAATGCCGTGTTCGGTACGCTCAATATCATCGGGCGGCAGCTCGAAGCCATTCACCCCGACTACGCCGCCGTCGCCTTTGACGTCAAGTCGCCGACATTCCGTCATAAGATCTACGACGCCTACAAGGCGGGCAGGCGCGAAGCGCCGGAGGATCTCCTCGCGCAGTTCGCCCCCGTGAAGGAATGCCTCGCCGCCATGGGGCTGACCGTTCTCGAGCTCCCCGGCTACGAAGCCGACGATATTCAGGGCACCGTCTCCGCGTGGGTGGAATCTCTCCCCGAGGGGCATGCCTACATTCTCTCGGGCGACCGCGACCTCTTCCAGCTGATTGACGACCGCACGACCGTCCTCTATGCCGGGCAGGAAACCAAAGCATTTGACCGCGCGGCGTTCCGGGAAAAGTACCCGGGAATCGAGCCGGAGCAGTTCGTCGATCTCAAAGCGCTCATGGGCGATGCCTCCGACAACATCCCCGGCGTCGCCGGGGTCGGTGAAAAGACCGCGCTCAAACTGATTGCCGCCTACGGCTCGATCGACGGGGTGTATGCCCATATCGAGGACAAAGAAATTGCGAACGGCGTGCGCGAGAAACTGAAGAACAGCCGGGACAACGCCTATCTCTCCCTGGCTCTCGCCCGGATCCTCCGCGAAGCACCGCTCACCGTCACTCTTGAGGACATCGCCTATCACGGAATGCAGAGTGACCGCCTGTATCGGATCCTCTCCGACCTGGAACTGAACAGCATCATCAACCGTCTGCATCTCACGCCGGGTGGAAGCGCCGCCCCCGTCGCAACGGACGCCGCCGTCACCTACCGCGAAGTCAGTCGAGAAGAAGCACTTGCTTTTAGTGGAAAGTTTGCTTTCCAGTTCCTGAATGGCACCTGTTATCTTTCCGACGGCACGACTCACGTATGCTGTCACGGTGCCCCCGAAGCGTTTGCGACCTTGTTCACGGCACCGAACGAAATCCTGTGCTACGACGGCAAAAAGCTGTGGCATACCCTACAAAATGCGGGGATTCGACCGATAGCAAGCTTACTTGACATTTCTCTGTACGCTTATGTGGCAGACGCCTCTCTCGGTACGCGTGACCCCCAGCGGCTCGCCGCCGATCTCCTCGGAAAATCAATCGAGCCGGATGCGCCCTACGCGCACATTTTACCAGAACTGGAAAGCGCACTTTACAAAACGGTATGTGAGCACGGCGCCGAGAAACTGCTGACGGACGTCGAACTGCCGCTCCTGCCGATTCTTGCCGAAATGGAAACGGTCGGCTTCCGCATTGACACCGACGGACTGCGCGCCTATGGTGTGGAGCTCAATGCCATGGCGGAGAAGTATGCCGCATCGGTACAGGCGATGGCGGGGCACCCGTTCAACCTCAATTCCCCGAAGCAGCTCGGTGAGGTGCTTTTCGAGGAGATGAAACTCCCCGCGCCGAAAAAGAAGAAGTCCGGCTACTCCACAGACGCAGAGACACTTGAGAAACTCAAAGGCATCCACCCGATCGTCGAAGAGATTTTACTCTATCGCCAGCTCAGCAAGCTCTATTCCACCTACGCTGTCGGTCTGCTCACGGCGGCAGACGCGACAGGGCGGCTCCATACCGACTTCAAGCAGTCGCTCACGGCGACGGGCAGACTTTCCTCGGCGGAACCCAACCTCCAAAACATTCCGATCCGCACCCCGGCAGGGCGTGAATTTCGCCGCTATTTTATCCCGAGCGACGGCTATGTGCTGGTCGATGCCGACTATTCGCAGATCGAGCTCCGCCTGCTCGCGATCCTCTCCGGGGACGAGGCGATGATCCGCGCCTTCACGAGCGGCACAGACATTCATACCATGACGGCGGCGAGCGCCTTCCGCATTCCGCCCGAAGAAGTCACGCCCGCGCTCCGCAAGAGTGCGAAAGCCATCAACTTCGGCATAGTCTACGGTATCAGCGCGTTCTCGCTCTCGCAGGATCTGCATATATCGGTTACCGAAGCGAAAGAGTATATCGAGCATTATATGCAGACTTACCCCGCCATTCGCGGTTATCTGGAATCCTCCGTGGAACACGCGGCAGAAGTCGGCTACACCGAGACACTCTACGGCAGGCGCCGCTATATCCCCGAATTGAAGAGCGCGAACGGTGCTGTCCGGGCGCTCGGGCGCCGCATGGCGCTGAACGCCCCGCTCCAAGGGACCGCCGCCGACATCGTTAAAATGGCGATGGTCCGGGTCGCCCGGGCATTGGCGGAAGAACTGCCGTCTGCGCGCATGATCATGCAGGTGCATGACGAACTGGTGCTGGAATGCCCGCCGGAGGACGCCGACCGCGCCGCCGAGATTCTGCGGCGCGAGATGGAGGGCGTCGGTTCTGACTTCCCCGTCCCGCTGACCGTCGACGTCGAGATCGGACACAACTGGCTGAAATAATTCTCGTCGCGCGATTCCCATAACAAAAACCACCCGCCGAGCGGGTGGTTTTTGCGTTAGACGAATATGAAACTCCTTGCATCAACCGTCTACGTTTCCCGAGCCGTATCGCAGCGGTTATACAATGCTTTGATACAAATTCACCCCAACAATGATTCCGATCACCAGTTGAACAGCAATCCCACGAATACCCCCTTCAGCATACTGCCCGCGCGGCGACGCTCGACGCATGACTGCATAGAACGGGACGGCTCGATGGGTTTAATCGTATTCGAGCATCAGGTGACTGAGCCCGTCAAGATGTTGGGCGAGGTCGGGTGTCTCCAGCGCTTCCCGCGGGACGGAATTGGCGTCCGCGAGCCCGCCGAGCGGGACGTGGTAGCGTTTCCCGACGCTCCAGAGTGAGTCGCCCCCTTCAAGATACGCGGCGACGATCTCGCCGCGGCGGAGCGCAAAGGGATGCTCGGTGTCCGCTGTAATGCCGTCCACCGCCTCGATCTCGTTCGTCGCTGTCGCGAGGCAGGAGAGTTGCAGTTCGGCATCCGCCGAGAGTTTCTGTCCGTCGGAGCGTACATGGCACCCCACCACCTGCACCTGCGGCATAACCTGCGCCCCCGCGGGGAGCGGTTCTTTCGCCGTCATACGCGCTTTCCATGGGAAACGGAAGGTGGCGCCCGCGTAGCTTTCGTCACCCGGTACGCCGAGCAGGCAGAACATGCGTATCTCGCCCTCCATCGTGACCTCCGCTCCGTCGGCAGTACACGATGTAACACTCGCCTGCCCGCGACCGTCGAGCGGTACCGCCTCCTCGGTGAGTCCGAGCTCGGCAAGCGGCATCGAGCCGTCCACCGTGCAGTTGCCCTGCAGGCAGGCGGGATAATATCTGCCGGTCACGGGAGCGCGGGAGACGCTGATCGGATATTCCAGCGCATAGACGTCGCACATGGGCGTCACGACCTCGTTATTGACGGCGACGCCAAAGAGGGTCACGCGGGCGTCAAAGACCAGACGGTCGCTCCCCTCCTCGTTTGCAAAAGACGCCGAACAGGCAGAGCATCTGCCGAACGCCATGGCGGAGAACGCAGGCGTCAGGCGCTCCTCCGAAATGGTCTCCTCCACGGGGATCTTCCCGCGCACCGTGTATGGCGTGCCGGAACCGTCTGCGCAGAGCGCCGTCATCCACAGATCCGCCCGTACACGGACGGCGCCGACCTCCGCTTTTGCCTCGCGGACAAGCACCCTGCCGCACACGGAGAGGAGCCGACTGTCCGGCTCCGCCTTGACACTGTCGGTGAGATCGTTCTCCTCGCCTTCAAAGAAAACCGTCTCCCCCACGGTGAGCGGACGGCGCAGAATCTCGCACTCGCCGAGATCGGCTGTCTCCGCCTCCGTCAGCGTCTCCGAACGGACGGCGATCGGGCGCAGGGTCATATTGGCTTTCATTGTCACCCGGCGCGGCCCGCCGAGACGGCAGGTCACACCGTCCACCGCCGGGACGACCTGCATCCGCACATCCTCCCCACCCGGGATCTGACAGGAAAACGTGCCGTCCAGCGTCACGGACGAGAGCGCGCCGTCGCCGTCGAGGTAGATCAGGCAGTAGGTGACGTCGCCCCCGACCTCGGTCTTATCCTGCGTATCGTACTGCCCCGTCACCGTCGCGTCGCAGTCAACGCGAATGACGCGCCGCACCTCCGGCGTATAGTCCGGCAGGGTGTATTCACCGCCCGCCTCACAGGAATATGTGCCCGCGAGGGTGCGTTCCGTATCATAGGTATTTGCCATTGTCCTTCCCCCATTCACGCGTTTTTGTTCCATTCTATGAGGGAAGCCTATCCGCTAGAACGGAGAACAAAAAGCGCTCCCCGGGGTCGGGGAGCGCTCATAAGACAAAAACCGTCGGTTCGGGTATCCCTCTCCGTGTGAGAATCCCATGGATGTTTGTCTCTTGTATTTATGCTTTTTCTTCGGTATCGGCGGACGCCTTACGGTCGTGCCTACCGCTATCCTCCGCGCTGCTCACCGGGCCGTCATCACGGGTACCGTCCTCGCCCGCATCGGGATCGTCGGCATCCGCCCCCGGCGCCTTCGGCGTCAATACCGCGCGTTTCCACAGCCCCTTGGTCATTCTGCCGAGCCCGTTCAGCATGCGGTCGGCGGTCAGGCGGTTGCGGTCTTTTTTATGCGCTATGCGATCCTCTTCAATGCGCGCAAGCACCGTCTCGGCGTCGTCGCGATCGCCACCGATGATTTTTTCCAGCACTTCGGCGGCATACTCCTCTCCGCTCGCAATCATTTTCATGACCGACGTGTGGTCGATGAAGAGCGAATCGGCAAGAATCGAGTTGTTCGGGAAATTGATACGGATGATTCGCCGGTTCAGATCCTTGTTCACAAAGAAATAATCGTATTTGTCAAAATAGAGCGCGATGACATAATCCGGCTCGCAGAGCGGCAGGGGGAACAGCGGCATATTGTCCACCCAGCCGCCGTCGGCATATTTCACACCGTCGATCGCGACGGCGGGATAGACGGCAGGTACTGCGACCGCCGCCGAAATATAGGTGTCCATCTGCTCCGTGGGGATCTTGGAAAGGTCGGCGTAGTAGATCGTGCGCTCGCGCGACTGCATGAGAGGCACGTAAAAAGGCACTTTGCTCTGCCCCAGCCCGGCGATACGGTGTACCGCGTCCGGGACGTAAGACCCGTGCAGGAACCGCACAATGCTTTTACGCTTGGGGCTGTCCGCGTTGGCGCCCTCCCAGAATTTCCGCATTTCGTCGGTATGCCCGGTCACGAAGCTCTGCGCGTTGAGCGCACCGACCGAACTCGCGCTCACACACGCAAAGTCCTCCGGCGCGAAATACTTTTCGATTGCCCGGAGCGCCCCGATCTGATACGCTCCTTTCGAGAGCCCGCCGGATAGCAACAGTCCTACTTTTGCCATGGTTTTCGCCTTTCGTTTCTGTTTTCGTGTGCCACCCGCCGCAACGATTCATGGGGGAGCCGCCGGGCGGCTCCCCCATGGGTCGGTGACAGTATCTCCGAATGATGCGGAATTTACTTCAGGATCCCTGCGCGAGGCGTGATGCTGAAGCGGACGGCGAGTTGCTTCATCTGGTCGTCCGTGATCGTGTTAATCCGCTTGAGACCCGCGGTCAGCATATAAATCGTCGCGGCTTTCTCGACCGTCTCGACAAGGCCGAACGCCTCGTCCAGCGTCTTGCCGGCGCCGTACAGACCGTGGAGCGCCCAAACCACGCTGCGCGCGCGGGTCATGCACTCGGCGGTGGCTTCACCGATTGCATTGGTGCCGCAGAGCATCCACGGCAGGACTTCCACCCCGTCCGGGAACACGACGACGCACTCTGTGCTCATCTGCCAGAGCGTGTGCGTAAATTCGTTGGTATCCAGCGGGTGTACATAGGTCATGGCGAGGAGGTTGGTCGGGTGGCAGTGCATGACGACGCGGTTCTCGGGGTCGACGGAGAGACGGGAAATATGGCTCATCAGGTGTGCCGGGAGCTCACTCGTGAATCTGCCGCCGTCGGCAAAACCCCACAGCAGTTCCGCCGTCGTGCCGTCCTCGGCGATACGGATGATCCCGAGGTTGGTCTCGGGGTCCCCCTTGACATTCTTAAAATACTTGCCCGTGCCGGTCACGATGAAATACTTGCCGATGAGCGGCTTCGCGTCGAAGCCGGTCGGGATCCGACGGATGACCTCATGCAGATCGAGGTACTCGGCGACCTCCTCCTCGGGGAGCAGGTAACTGATATTCCCGCCGTTGCGCTCGTCCCAGCCGAGACGGTACATATTGGCGGTGGTGTCCTCCATTTCTTGGACGAACGGTGCCGTAAAAATGTCTTTCTTTTTCATTTGGTATGACTCCTTATTTCGTTACAATATCTAAGGTTTCCTTGGCAATCATGTATTCTTCGTCGGTCGGAATGACCAGTACCTTCACGCGGCTGTTTTTGCCCGTGATGTCCCCGGCGGTGCCGCGCTTGAGAGACGCGTTGACCGCTTCGTCGATTTCAATACCGAGGTAGTCGAGGTCGCGGCAGATGTTCGCACGCACGACGGGGTCGTTCTCCCCGATGCCGGCGGTGAACACCAGCGCGTCACAGCCGTTCATCTCCGCGATGAGCGAGCCGATGATTTTCTTTGCCTGATGATAGAACACCTTCATCGCGAGGGCACAGCGTGCGTCGCCCTGCGCCTCGCCCTCCATGACCTTACGGCAGTCTGCCATGCCGGTCATGCCGAGGAAGCCGGACTTCTTCGTCAGGATCGTGTCCATTTCTTCGGGCGTATAACCGTCCACCCGCATCAGGTAGGTTACGATCGTCGGGTCGATCGAACCGGTACGCGTCCCCATCATGATCCCCTCCTGCGGGGTGAAGCCCATGGTCGTGTCGACGCAGATGCCGTCGCGGATCGCGCTGAAACTCGAGCCGCTGCCGAGGTGGCAGGTCACCAGTTTCAGGTCTTTCAGGTCGCGCCCGAGGTATTCCGCGGTCTTGCCGCTCACATAGCGATGCGACGTACCGTGGAAGCCGTAGCGGCGGATATGATGCTTCTCGACGATCTCATAGGGGAGGGCGTAACTGTAGGACTCCGGCGGGAGCGTGCGGTAGAACGCGCTGTCGGCGACGACCACGTGCTTCACATTCGGGAGCAGTTCGTGGCAGGCGACGATGGCGGCGATGGCGGCAGGTGCGTGGAGCGGGTTAATCGGAGTGATCTCGTGGAGGTAATCCAGTTCCGCGAGCCCGACCACATTGACGGTCAGTTTCTCACCGCCGTGGACGATCCGATGCCCGACGGCGCCGATCTCGGAGAGGTCGGAGACAACGCCCCAGGTGGGGTCGGTCAGGAGTTTCATCACGATCGAGAGTGCGACGGAGTGATTGGGCAAATCCGCCTCGAACACGTACTTGTCCATACCGGGCTTTCTGTGCGTCACAAGACCCTTGCTGCTCGCGACATTGATGTTTTCACAGCCGCCGCGGCAAAGC
>SFZB01000039.1 GCA_004558975.1 bacterium | reverse complement strand
GTCCGAGTCCTGTTGTCTCCACGAATAACACGCATTTGCCGCGCAAGTGCGTGTTTTTTCTGTTTTTTCGTATGATAATATGATACGACTATGAATCTCCCCGGCGGGTCGCTGCCCGCCGTCAATCCCCGGCGCGCGTCCTTCCGAGCGGTTCGTTTCGGTGTCTTTAGCACCGACGGCATTACCTTTTTACTATATCACGCCACGCACCGGGTTGTCAACGCGAAAGGAATGTTATGCAAACCAAAAAGACTCTTGGGAATCTTCTTTTACTGATGACCGCCGTGATATGGGGGCTCGCCTTCACGGCGCAGAAGATTGCGGGCGACCGCATCCCGCCGTTTGCCCTCAACGGGATTCGTTTTCTTCTCGGCGCGTTCGTCCTGATTCCTGCCCTGTTCGTGCTCGACAGGACACGGGGAAACGGACGTGTCTTTCTCTCGCCGAAGAACCCTCATTTCATCGATCTGACGAAACGTGAGCTCCTCGGCGGGATCGCCTGCGGCGCGGCGCTTCTCGCGGCGACGATCTTCCAGCAGTTCGGGCTCCTCAAGGCGTCCCCCGGTAAAGCATCGTTCCTCACGGCGCTCTATATGGTATTCGTTCCGCTGTGGGGGCTTGCGAGGCGGAAAGTCGCGCGCCCGACCGTCTGGGTCAGCGTCGTCATCGCCCTCTGCGGCGCCTACCTGCTCACGGGCGGGGACAGCGGCGGGGCTTTCGTCTCGGGCGACCTGCTCCTCTTTGCTTCTGCCGCCCTCTTCGGACTGCACATCACGCTCGTCGACGTTTTTTCGTCGGGGACGGACGGTGTGCGCCTCTCCTTTGTCCAGTTTGCCGTCGCCGGCGTCTTCGCCATTCCCGGTGCCCTGATTCACGGCGCCGTCAGTCAAATCTCTTTCGCATGGGCGGATCTCTTCGCGGTCATTCCGCACCTGCTCTATCTCGGCATCGGCTCCTGCGGGATCGGCTACACCTCGCAGATCGTCGGACAGCAACTCTCCGGCACGCCGACGGTCGCCTCGCTGATTATGTCGCTTGAGTCCGTGTTCGGGCTTCTCGGCGGTGTCTTGATTCTCGGCGACCAGCCCACTTCCCGGCAGATTGCCGGGTGCGCCGTCATCCTGTTTGCGGTGATCTTCTCGCAGTTGCCCCTCGGTGACTGGCTCGCACGGGTGCGGCACCGCCCGACTTCCGCCTCCCCCGCTGTGCAGGGGAGCGCGCCCGCCGCCGACCCGTTAGCCGGCACCGCCGCGGATAGTCCCGTCACGACGGACGCCACTCCTCTAAAAACTGCCCCCGTGGCGGACGCCCCCTCTCCCGATACTGCCCCCGTGCCGGACGCCGAGCCGTCCGATGGCGGCGACACCGGGGCGGACAAATAACCCCCGAAACGATATAAACCCCCCGGTCATACAGCCGTGTGACCGGGGGTTTTTCATTTTTGAAGTATTCTTTCTCAGAGTTTCGTAACGTCGCGGCCGTCGAGCGCGCCGAGCCCGAGCTTCAGCGCATACGCCGCGGCGTGCTGTTCCTCGTCCGTGCCGACCCGCATCGCGGGGATCAGCGTGCGGCAGAGCTCACCGCGCACCGTCATGTCACGGGCGACGCGGCTGTCGTCGAAAGACGGGAGCGTGCGGTCGTCGAGTTCAAACGTCGCGAGCCCGAAGTTCTCGCCCGTCAGCGTGCGCGGAATGGCGAAGCCGAACGGCACCCGACCCGTCAAAAGAACACGAAGCGCCGTCTCGCGCCCGTAGCCGCGTTCCTTGATGACCGAGGTGATGCGGTTCATCACCTCGTTCGGGCTTTCAATCCCCGTAATGTCGAACTCCTCCATGGCGTACCGACGGCAGCCGAAGTTGACGCGCGCGCCCTCGACATGGACGCCGCCCCCGGCGACGGGCGTCAGGGTCACGAGGTTGCCGCCGCCGAAGCCCGGTTCCTCATACGATGCGTGCTCCAGCGCGCCGCTGTATGCATAAGTCACCGTACCCACACGGTGGAAACCGTCGAACAGGCGCCCGCCGGAAAGGGCGAGGTAGTCACCGCCGAAGTCGCCGATCTCGTTCAGACTCAGCGGAGCATTCCCCGCCGTCTCCCCGACACCGGCGTAGCCCATCACCAGCGTGATGCCCGGTATTTCCGGCTCCTCGCGGTCGATGGCGAGCGGAGAGCCCGGATAGGCTTCCCCCTCGAATGCCCAACCGAAAACATTCACCCCGATGTTGGGGAACGACACATGCGAAACGCGCGCGCTGTCGAATACCGTCACGTTCGCGGGGAGCCCCGCGAGGCGGTACAGGCAGTTCTCGGTCATCGGGTCGTGGGGACCCGGCGCAATCAGAAACCGGCAGGCGGGCGCGGCACGGAAAATGCGGCAGAGCAGTTCCATCGTCTCGAACGTCGCATAGTGATGGTCGGTCAGATTGCCCGTGAGGAGCACGAGGTCGACCTCTTCGTCCACGGCATATTTCACCGCGCGGGCGAACGTCTCGCGCGTCTCGCGGCGCCGTACAGCGCTCTCCTCCGCTTTCATCGCCGAAAACGGGCAGTCGAGGAACACGTCCCCGAGGTGCAGGACTTTGATCGCCGTTTTCTCTCCCATGATGATCACCTACCTTTTTTACTGATGCTATCTTAGCACACTTTCCGTCGCCGCGCAAGAGGTCTTTTTCGCCGGAAAAAGAAAGATAAAAGTATAAAAAAGTAAAAATCGGGGCTTGTAGCGGGGCAGAAAATATGTTACAATCGGAGAGAAGAAAAACGGACTGTTTTGTCCTGGGAGGTCGCCTTATGCTGGATCTTGCCGTCCGCAACACCAAAAAACTGATTCGTGAAACCTCGAAAAACGAAAATATCCGTATCGGCCGCTTTTTCACCAAACGGGAGATTGCGCGTTCGCTCGCGGGCTCCTTTACGTTTGTCAGCCGGTACTCCGTCCGTCTGCTCGACGCCGGTGCCGGGACGGGAATTCTCGCCGCCGCCGCGGTGGAAGCCATCGCGAAGAGCGGCGGGGTCACGGAGATCTACCTCACCTGCTACGAGAACGACCCCGCCTACCTCCCCCGTCTCACGGATAACCTCGAGCGCGTGCGTAAAAAAGCGCGTCACGATTATCACGTCAAACTCCGTGTGACGGTGCTGGCGGAGGATTTTCTGACGGCGACGCACGCCGACGATGAACGGTACGATTATATCATCACGAACCCGCCGCAGGAAACGGCGGAGGGGACATACGCGACTCTCTTCCCCGAAGTCTTCCCTGCGGGCGCGCCGCTCGCGTGCCTCTTCACATGGGTCGCAGCGTCCCTCCTCGCGCCGGACGGGCAGCTCATCACCACCCTGCCCCTGAAGACGGCGTCCGCTGTCTCGCTCATTCCCTTCCGCCGGGCGCTCTTCCGCGTCGCCGCGCCGGAGCGGGTGTTCCTCTACGCACGGGAAAAGGAGACGTCTCCTCTCCGCCCCGTTGTCACCCTGAAGCTGAAAGAGGGGAGCGCCCCCGAGGAAGTGCGGCTCTTGGTCTTCCCGGGAGAGGACACCCCGGCGACGGACGACCTGCCGCCCCTGCCCTATGATGCCGTCGTTTCATCGGAGGACGCGTCGCTCTGCCTCGTCCATTCGGGGGAGGAACTCGCTGCGCTCGTCCGTATGCGTGATCTCCCCTGCCGGTTCTCCACGTTCGGTCTGCGGGTACGCACCGGGCTCGTGCTCGAATCCCGCTACCCCGAGCTGCTCCGCGATGCCCCTGTGGACGGCGCCGTGCCGCTCCTCCACCCGCGGTGCCTAAAAGACGGCACGGTGCAGTTCCCGCTCCCCGGCGTGCGTCATCAGTACATTATCCCGCGCACGGCGGCACTCTCTCAGCCCGGGAAAAATATTCTCCTGATGAAACGCGTGCCCGCCAAGTCGGATAAACGGCGTCTCACCTGTGCCGTCCTGCTGAAGAACACCGTCCCCGCGCATTTCAGCACGTCAAACAAACTCAATTACATCGACGCCGAGGGCGATGAGCAGATGGATCCCGGGTTCCTGTTCGGGCTGTTCGGGTTCCTCTCCTCCGCCCCGGTCGATGCCTATATCCGCCTGACCTCGAAGTCCGGACAGCTCAACGCGAAGGAACTCGCGCGGCTCCCGCTCCCCGACGCCGAGCACCTGCGCCAGATCGGCGGGCGCCTCATGGCGATGCGCTCCTATAAACCCGATTACTGCGACAAGGTCGTTCACGAGATTCTCGGCATCGGCTGACAAAACGGGCGCCGCCCGCCCGGGTGCCCTCGTCCTCCCCGGCGGCAGACCCTGCCGGCGACCTGCGGAATCTCCCCTCGCGACGCCGCGCCTCTCTCGCGCGCGGAAAATATTTTTGATAAATACTTGCTTTTTGGGCTTCCGTATGATAAAATACTTTCCGTAAACGTATCGACAGGATACGAAACTGTTTATACTATCGTAAAGGATTTGTTTTTACTATGAGTGGTTTTGAAATCGCAATGATGATTGTTCTGCTTGTTTTCGGCGTGTTCCTCGTCGTTTCCATGCTCCTGCAGAAGGGGACTTCGGAGCTTTCCGGCACCATCGCCGGCGGCAACCGCCAGAGCAGCTATATGAGAGAGCGTGAGACGGGTCGTGCCCGCGCCGCCCGCATCATGTCGACCATGACGACGGTTGTCGGTATCGCGTTCGTGCTGATCGTTCTCGCCGCGTATGTGATCCAGCCCGATTACGGCACCCTGAACGCAGGTAACGAGTGGCATTCCACTTCGACTTTCTTCAAGAACATGTAATCACCGGGTGGGAGATCCTCTCCCACCTTTCTTTTTGGGGCGACGCTGTCGCCCTTTGCTGTATAAAGGAGACTTATGAAATCCAGATCGAAATCCAAGCGCCCCATGCCCCGCCACCGCACGGGCGGCGGGCGTAAAGCCGCCCCGAGATCACCTCGCCCCGTCGCCCGCGCCGGTATCAGCCGACGCGCCCCGGAGACAGTGGCGGAAGGCATTTTCGCGGGCACCAAGACCGGGTACGGCTTCGTCACCGCCGAGGGGGCGGTGCGTGACATCTTCATTCCGCGGGAGAAGACCGGCGGGGCGCTGGACGGCGACCGCGTCCTCTGCCGCTACCACACCTACACGAGCGGCGGCATCGAGCGCACGGAGGGGGAGGTCACGCGTGTGACCGAGGCGGTACGCAAGACCGTCGTCGGTACCCTGTGCGAAGAGCTCTACGGGCACGGCAAACACCGCTCCGTGCGGTATTTTGTTGAGCCGGACGATACCAAACTCACGATTCTCTGCTACCTTGACGATGTGGGTGACGCCCGCCTCGGCGATAAGGTGGAGGCACTCCTGCCGCCCCGCCGCCCGGGGTCGAACTTCCTTGTCGGCGAATATCTGCGTTCATTCGGCGCCGCCGCCTCGCGGGAAGCCAATTATGCGGCGATTCTCTCCGAGTGCGCCATTCCGACCGAATTTTCGCGGGAGGAACTCGAAGAGGCGGAACGCGTCGCCAAAATGCCGCTTACCGCAGAGGGACGCGTCGACCGCCGCGACGAGGTCATCTTCACGATTGACGGCGCCGGGGCGAAAGACCTCGATGACGCCGTATCGCTCCGCCGGAAAAAGAACGGCAACTACCTGCTCGGCGTCCACATCGCCGACGTCTCGACCTATGTCCGCCCGAGAGGGGCGCTCGACGCCTGCTCACTCTCGCGCGGCACCAGCGTCTACTTCACCGATAAGGTCGTCCCCATGCTGCCGGAGGCGCTCTCGAACGGCGCCTGCTCGCTGAACGCCGGGGAGGACAAATACGCCCTCTCGTGCCTGATGGAGCTGACCCCGGACGGCTCGCTCGCACACACCTCGATCGAGCGCAGCATCATTCGCAGCTGCGTGCGCGGTGTGTACAGCGAGGTCAACGACCTGTTTGAAAAGGGCAAAAACTCCGCGTTCGCGGAGAAATACAGCCGGGCGCTCCCGACGCTCCGTCTCATGCACCGCCTGTACCTGACTCTCGCCGAGAAGAGCCGCGCCCGCGGCGCGCTCGACCTCGAGCAGACCGAGGCGGAGATCCTGCTCGACGAGGGGGGCAATCCCGTCGAGATCGTTCCCCGCGTACGCGGCGACGCCGAGAAACTCATCGAGCAATTCATGCTCGCGGCGAATGAAGCGGTCGCGACGCTCCTCTCCGAGAAGCATCTGCCCTGCGTTTTCCGTGTCCACGACGCGCCCGACCCCGAGAGACTGGCGGACTTCATCCGCTTCGCGCACAATCTTGACCTCGACGTCACCCCCCTTGCCGGGCGGGATCCGGACGGCAGAGCCTTCTCCGTCCTGCTCCGCGACGCGCATGAGCGCGGGATCGGCGACGCCGTCTCCTATACCCTGCTCCGCACCATGGCGAAAGCGCATTACAGCGAGATCTGCCACCCGCATTTCGGGCTCGGCATCGAGAAATACTGTCACTTCACCTCTCCGATCCGGCGTCTCTCCGACCTCGCCACGCACCGTGCGATCGAGGCGGTTCTCCTCGACGGCGAGGCACCGCAGAAATACTACGGCTATGTGCGCCGCGCCGCCCTCGCCGCGAGCGAGACGGAGATCCGCGCCATGACCGCCGAGCGTCGTATCGACGCACTTTATAAGACGATTTACCTCTCGAAGCGGATTGGCGAGACTTACCCCGCGACGGTATCCTCCGTCACGCGGTTCGGCGCCTTTGCCGCGCTCGCGAACACCTGTGAGGGACTAATCCCCATGACCGCACTCCCCGGCATGTGGACGTTCGACGAGGGGAATCTGATGCTCCGCTCCTCCTCCGGCGAGACGCTCCGCCTCGGGGATCGGATCACCGTCTCGGTCGACGAGGCGGACATCACCCGCGGAAAGGTCACGTTCGGACTTGTCGCGCTCCCCGAGGGCGCGAAGCGGGCACTGCCTCCCGATTCCGCCCCGTCACACACACCTGTACCAGCCTTGCCGACAAGACCGACCCCGCGCGCGGGGAAATCCGCGCGTGACGGTGCGGGCAAATCGGCGAAAAAAAGCGCCGCCGCACGCGACGGAAAGCCGGTCGGTGACCGCCCGCGCGGCGGGAAAGCACAGAGCGGCGGGAGCGCTGGCGGTAAGCGAAACGGCGGGAAACCCGGCGGCAATCCATCCGGCGGCAGATCCGGCGGTCAAAAGCGCCGCTGACAGACGCCGCACCCGCGTTTCCCTCGGGGAGCCGCGTTTCCTCTCGTTTCTCCTCTCGTTTCTCCTCTCGTTTCTCCTCTCGTTTCTCCTCTCGTTTCTCCTCTCGTTTCTCCTCTCGTTTCTCCTCTCGTTTCTCCTTTTTATTTCCCATTTTGGACGAGGACGCGCGCCGCTTGCAAGCGGCGCGCGTCTGTGCTACAATAGAATGAAATCAAAGCGAGAGGAGACACGTTCTTGCAACAAGGATATAACGCGCTGTTCTGGATTTGCCTTGCCTATATTGCCGTGTTCTCCCTCGCGTCTCTCACAAAGACCGTCTGGGTCGCGGTGCTCATCGAACTCGTCGCGCTCCTGCTCGCCGTCGTCGTCTCGCGGCGTCTGCTCCCCTGTCGGGCGGCGGAGGCGGACTATGACCTCGGGTTCTCCCCGCGCCCCCTGCCGTGGTCGCTCCCCTATCTGCCGTTCTTCATCGGCGGTGTCGTCGGCGTTTCGCTCCTGACCTCGCTCCTCTGCCGCCGTTTCGGCGTCGATACCTCGTTCGATTACGGGGACAACCTCTGGGTGTGCCTCCTCACGACCGCCCTGATTCCCGCCGTCACCGAAGAGATCTTCTGCCGTTACCTCTTCCTGCGCTACCTCCTGCCGCATTCCCGCCTCGGCGCCGTCCTCGCGTCCGCCGTCTTTTTCTCGCTTCTGCACGGGAACTTTTATCAGATTCCGTATGCCCTCTTTGCCGGGCTCTTTCTCGGCGCGCTCGCCGCGGTGAGCGGCTCGGTTCTGCCGGGGATTCTCTTCCATCTTGTGAATAACGTCGCGTCCGCGCTTCTGTACTTCTTCTCGGATACCGCTCTGCCGGGGATCCTCCTGTGGGTGCTGGTCGGCGCCCTTGTCCTCGGCGCCGTCGGGATTGCGTTCACGGCGCGGCGCCTGTTACCGCGGCTCCGCGTTGCCCTGTCGCCCGCCGGATGCGGGCGCGTCGTCGGCGGGCTCTTCACCTCGCCGCTCGTCATTTTCCTCATACTCTTGATCGGAGAGGCGGTGATTGTACTGTGCCGGAAATAAAGAACGAATCGCAGACGGCAACACCCGCCGACCGTGTGGCGATCATCTCCCCCGAGGACGAAACGTTCCTGCGGGCGGCGCTTGCGGAGGCGGAGCGCGCCGCCCGGATGGACGAAGTCCCCGTCGGCGCCGTCATCGTGCGAGACGGGCAGATTATCGCCCGCGCCGCCAACACGCGCGAGGGCTCGAAGTGCGCCACCCACCATGCCGAAATCCTCGCGATTGAAGAAGCGTGCCGCACGCTCGGCGGCTGGCGCCTGCCGGGGACGACCCTCTACGTCACCCTCGAGCCCTGCCCCATGTGTGCCGGGGCGATCGCCAACGCGCGCGTGGAGCGCGTTGTATTCGGTGCCTACGACCCCAAAGCCGGGGCATACGGGTCGGTTTTTGACCTGAACGCCCTGCCCCTCAACCATCACCCCGCCGTCGTCGGCGGGTGCCTCGAACCCGAGTGCCGCTCTGTCCTGACCTCCTATTTCCGGGCAAAGCGCAAAAAGGAGACGTTATGAAACACACTTACCTCACCTGCGGCAAGATCGTCTCGACGCACGGCGTCCGCGGCGCCGTCAAGGCGGAGCCGTGGTGCGACAGCCCTGCGGTTCTCGCCGGCTTCGACCGCGTGTATTTCCGGGAGGGCGATACCTATACGTCCCGCGCCGTCCGCGGCGCGTTTGTCTCGGGACGACAGGTCGTGCTGACGCTCGAGGGCGTCACGGATATGGATGCCGCCGAGCGGCTCCGCGGCTGTGTACTGTACGCGCACCGCGACCAGATTCCCGTCGCGCCGGGCGCCATGCTCCAGGAGGATATGATCGGGCTCCCCGTCCTCGAGGCAGAAACCGACCGCCCCCTCGGTACGCTCCTGCGGATCGACCCCTCCCCCGCCGCCGATCTGCTCGTCGTCGGCACCGATGCGGGCGAGGTGCTCGTCCCGATGATCCCGCCGTTTCTGCGCTCGGTCTCCGATGACGGCATTGTCCTCACGCCCCCGGCGGGCATGTTCCCGGAGGCGACCGTATGACGTTCGATATTCTGACGCTCTTTCCCGAGGCGGTCGAGTCGATGCTCGGCATCTCGATCATCGGGAGAGCCCGAAAAGCCGGGCTCCTCTCCGTGAACTGCTATCAAATTCGCGACTACACCGAAGATAAGCACCGTAACGTTGATGACACCCCGGCGGGCGGCGGCATGGGCATGGTCATGGCGGCGCAGCCCATCTATGACTGCTACCGCAACGCCGTGCGGAACGCACCCGAAGGGGAGCGCCGCCGCGTCATTTACCTCTCCCCGCGCGGGCGGCATCTCACCCATGCGCTCGCCGCCGAGCTCTCGACGTGTGACCGCCTCGTCCTGCTCTGCGGGCACTATGAGGGCGTCGATCAGCGCGTCCTCGACGAAATGGACGCCGAGGAAATCTCCGTCGGCGATTATGTGCTGACCGGGGGAGAACTCCCCGCCTGTATCCTCGTCGACGCCGTCTCCCGCCTGCTCCCCGGGGTTCTCGCCGACCCCTCCTGCTACGAGGAGGAATCCATCGCCTCCGGGCTCCTCGAATATCCGCAGTACACGAAGCCCGCGGTCTGGCACGACCGAGCCGTTCCCGAGGTATTGCTCTCCGGCGACCACAAGAAGGTGGACGCCTGGCGGCTCGAGCAGTCGCTCGCCCTGACGGAAGCCCGGCGTCCCGACCTCTACGACGCCTACATGGCGGCGCACCCGCCGAAACCCCCGAAAAAACGGCGCAAAAAAGAGGAGTCTGGCGGCTGACCCCCAAAAACAACGGCTGCCCGCGATGAGCGCGCCCAACCTACTTAAAAAAACAATCGGCGACCGCCGGGGGGCGGTCGCCGATTGTTTGTATGATGATGCGTGGGTCTCCGCGTCTCCCTCAGAGCGCCGTGCCGTCCGGGAGCCCGTGCCGCATACAATAGGCGCGCAGGGCGGCGACCTGTGTCTTCCCGTCAGGGATCTGTCCGGCGAGCACCTCGCGCACGAGGTCGTCGAGCGGCATTCTGACGGGCGCCAGAAATTCGTCCTCGTCAAAGTCTGTCTCGCCGAACGTGAGATCCTCCGCGAGGTACATGGCGATCCGCTCCTCGAGGATCGCAGGCGAGCCATAGTAATCCCCGAGCGAGGTCATACGCCCGGCGACCGCTCCTGTCTCCTCGCGCAGTTCGCGCGCCGCCGCCTCGCGTGTATCGGTTTCACCGGGGTCGAGTTTCCCCGCCGGGATCTCGAGCGTCACGCCGCGATAGCCCGCGCGCCATTGACGGACAAGATATACCTCTCCCTCTTTCGTGACGGGCAGAACGCAGACCGCCCCCGGGTGCCGCACGACGTCGCGCCGCGCCGTCTTACCGTTCGGGAGCCGCACTTCGGCGACCTCCACGCGGAAGATCGGACCCTGAAAGACGATTTCCGTCTTTTCCGTCTGCTCTCTGAGCGCCTCGTCGTATTCCTGCATATTGCCCCCTGCCTTTCGTTGCCCCGCACGGCGCGGCACAAACGCCCTTCCCGCCGGGGATTGCCGACCGCCGTTTTTTCTTTATTCTAGCACCGCGGCGGCGGCGCGTCAACCGCCGCTCCCCATTTCCGGCGACAAATTCCCCCAAAAACGATTTTCCCTTGCAAAAAGTGGGAAACCTTGTTACAATAAAGAAAAACGGTCGCAAACAAAGGAGTACACATGAATAACATCTGGCATGATATTGATCCGCACCGTATCACCCCCGAGGATTTCATCGCGGTAATTGAGATCCCGAAAGGCTCCAAGAAAAAATACGAGCTCGACAAGGAGACGGGGCTGATCATTCTCGACCGTATCCTTTACACCTCGACGCACTACCCCTGCAACTACGGATTTATTCCGCGCACCTACGGTGACGACGGCGACCCGCTTGACGTGCTCGTCCTGTGCAGTGAGGAAATCGAGCCGCTCTCGCTCGTGCGTTGCTACCCGATCGGCGTGATCCGCATGAAGGACAACGGTAAACTCGATGAGAAGATCATCGCAATCCCCTTCAACGACCCGAATTATAACACCTACCACGACATCACCGACCTGCCCGCCCACGTGTTCCAGGAGATGCAGCACTTCTTCTCGGTCTATAAGACGCTCGAGAACAAGGAGACCGTCGTCGACGAGGCGCAGGGGCGCGACGAAGCGGTGGATGTCATCCGCGCCTGCATCGCCCACTACCGCGACACTTTCTGTTAATCAAAACAATCCTGCGTGGAGGGGGCTTTTTGAGGGACCCCCCTCCACGCCCCCGCTCCCAAAAACTCTTCGGGGTTTATCGGACGGAACAGCGTGAAAAATGGCAACGGCGTGGGCGCCCCCGGTCGCCCCTACATAAAAAAGAACCCGACAGACAGCAACGTCTCTCGGGGTTTTTTGTCGTCTCTCGGGGTTTTTTGTCGTCTCTCGGTTTTTTTGTCGGTCACCGTCTCCGACGGCTCGGAACCGCCCCGCCCCCTCTCGGAGCGCCCCCGGGCGTGTGCTTTGGTTTCCTGCCGGACACGGGGGCGCCCACGCGACGGCTGCACTTGTGCAAAGCCGCCCCCCTACTTTTCATTCTGCGCGAGCAGTTCAGATTTTCCGAAAAGGTTTTGAAGAGGGGGCGTTTGGGAGTGCCTTTTCCTTAAAAAGGCACTCCCCCATAAACATAGAATCTTTTACAACAAATAGATATTCTCCCGCGCGAGTTCCTCGCGCGTGTCAACGGGCCACACGGAAGACTGCACCTCGCCGATATGCGCCTTTTCGAGCAGATACATGCACAGCCGCGACTGTCCGATGCCGCCGCCGACGGTCAGTGGGTACGCCCCCGAGAGCACGCCGCGGTGATATTCAAGTTCGCGGCGGTCGTCCGCCCCCGCCGCGGCGAGCTGCCGCGCGAGTGAAGTCTCATCGACGCGGATGCCCATGGAGGACAGCTCGAGCGCCCCGCCGAGGACATCGTTCCAGACGAGGAGGTCGCCGTTGAGCGCCCAGTCGTCATAATCGGGCGCGCGCCCGTCATGCGGCTTCCCGTCCGAGAGCGGGACGCCGATCTGCTCGAGGAAGACGGTGCCGTACTCCCGCGTGATCGCGTCCTCGCGCTCTTTGCGCGAGAGCGTCGGATAGCGCCGCTCGAGATCGGCGGTCGTGAGGCAGAAGACCTCCCGCCCGACAGGTCGGCTGAGCGCAGGATACAGCTCCGTCACCGTCTCCTTGACGTCCGCGAGCGTCGCCACGATCGTCCGTGCCACCCCCTCGAGGTATCCGAGTGTGCGGTCGGCGCGGGTGATAACCTTCTCCCAGTCCCATTGGTCGACGAACACGGAATGGAGATGATCCACCGCGTCGTCCCGCCGGATTGCGTTCATGTCCGTATAGATGCCCTCGCCCGGCGCGTAGCCGAAAAAGCCGAGTTGCATTCGCTTCCATTTCGCGAGCGATTGCACGATTTCCACCGCCTGCCCCGTTGCCCCGAGGGTGAAAGAGACTTTACGCTCCGTACCGTTTAAGTCATCATTGATTCCGCGCCCCGCCTCCACGATAATGGGCGCCGTCACGCGGTCGAGCCGCAGTGCCGCGGCGAGCCGCACCTGAAACGCGTCCTTGACGCGCTTGATCGCGCGCTGTGTCTCCCGCACGGAAAGTGCGGACGTATAGGGTCTTACGGGGTGATACGGTTGCATAATGCCTCCTTTTCAGTCGTCAGCGAATCGAGCCTACGGTGCGGGGATAGAGGATGACGTCACGGATGTTCTGCATCCCCGTGACATACATGAGGATTCTTTCAAAGCCGAGCCCGAAGCCGCTGTGCGGCACCGACCCGTATTTTCTGAGGTCGAGATAATCGCGGTACGCGGAGAGATCCATATGACGCGCCTCCATGGCGGCGACGAGCTTGTCATAATCCGCCTCGCGCTCGCTGCACCCGATGATCTCCCCGACGCCGGGGACCAGCAGGTCGGTGGCGGCGACGGTCTTGCCGTCCGGGTTCTGCTTCATATAGAACGACTTGATCTCTTTCGGATAGTTGACGAGGAACACGGGCTTCTTGTACAGCACCTCGGTGATATACCGCTCGTGCTCGGTCTGCAGGTCACAGCCCCATTCCACAGGATATTCAAACTGCCGCCCGGATGCCTTTAACTGTTCGATCGCGTCCGTGTATTCCACAATGGCGAAATCGTTCTCCACCACATGCCGCAGTTTGTCGAGGAGCCCCGCCTCGAAGCGCTCCTCAAA
Source organism: bacterium (assembly GCA_004558975.1). Lineage (GTDB taxonomy): Bacteria > Bacillota > Clostridia > Oscillospirales > CAG-272 > UBA1740. The sequence goes on along the minus strand of SFZB01000039.1, from coordinate 2,651 downwards.
GAACGCGAGTTCCACAGGGCAGTTCGCCATGACGTCGGAGATAATGTACTTGATCATCTCCTCGGCGATCTTGATGATGTCCGGCAGCTCGGCGAACGCCACTTCCGGCTCGATGTGCCAGAATTCCGCCACGTGGCGGGGGGTATTGCTGTTCTCGGCGCGGAAGCTCGGACCGAACGTGTAGATCTTCCCGAATGCGGTCGCCGCGACCTCGCCCTCGAGCTGCCCCGAGACGGAGAGCCCCGCCCGGCGCCCGAAGAAGTCGTTCGCATAGTATTCCTCGCGGGAATGATACTTGTCGGAGTAGCCGATCGTCGTCACCTGGAACATTTCGCCCGCGCCCTCGCAGTCGCTCCCCGTGATGAGCGGCGTGTTGACATACACATAGCCGCGCTCCTGGAAGAAGCGGTGGATCGCCGCCGCCATGACCGACCGCACGCGGAACACCGCGTTGAAGGTGTTGGTGCGGACGCGCAGATGCGGCGCCTCGCGGAGCGTCTCGAGTTTCTGGAACTTCTTCTGCAGGGGATAATCCGCCGGGCAGTCGCCGAGGACGTCGATGGCGCTCGCATTGATCTCCACGCCGCGCCCGTTCTGCGCCTCGACCACCGTACCGACGACGCGGAGCGCCGCGCCGAGGTGCGTCGCCGCCGCGGGCGGCGTGAGTGTCGCCTTATCGACGACGATCTGCATATGCTTCAGTGTCGTGCCGTCGTTGAGTTCGATAAATGCCATGTTCTTGGAGTCGCGCGCCGTGCGGACCCAGCCGCAGACCGTGACCGTCGCGCCGACCGGGATCACCCCGCTGGCGATCTCCCGAATATCCGTGTGTTGCATCTCTTAGGACTCCTTTTCTTTTGATAAAACAAAAAACACAGCCTCGCCGCAATAGGACGAGCACTGTGTGCCGTGGTACCACCTATCTTCGCCGCCGTAAGGCGACCTCTGCCCGCGTAACGTGCGGCATACGGCGCCCCTACTGACCGCCGGGAGACGCGCCCCCGCGCTGTTCGGTTTGCTGCTCCGGAGTGTTATTCCCCCGACCCGTGCTGCGCGGCTCTCACCTGCCCGCGCTCTCTTGGAGCCGTCTTTCGAGGTACTTCTCTCCCTCATGGCATTTGGATTGCCCTCATTGTAGCAGGATTTTCCCCGCTTGTCAAGAGTTTTGCCACGGGTCACGTCTCTCATACGGAAAACGCCGAAAAATTGACACAACCGCGGCGCCGCGCACGACCGCCCGCCCGTTTTTTCTCTCCACCCGGCTTTCCCCACCGCCGATCGCTCTCCCACACCCGATTTTCTCTCCCCCGGCTTTTTCCTGCTCCGCCACTCGATTCTGCTCCCCGCCGCCCGTCGAAGCCACCACCCGTCGAACCGCCGCCCGTCGAACCGCCGACGCTGTTTTCACCGGAGCGACAAAACACCCGGCGCTTTCGCGCCGGGTGCAGATGGTTTTGTTTTTGCCGGGATTACTTTTTGACCTCGCCGAAACGTACTGCCGTCACAGCGCCGCTACCTTCCGCAATCACCACTTTGATGGTATGCTGACCGGCACCCATGTTGGCCTTGTTGAGCACTGTCACCCACCCGGAGCTGAGGCCCTTCTCACCTTTGCTGTTGTCATACGTCAGGGACTTCACAAGCACATCGTCCACATAGAACGCATAGGTGCACTTCAGACCCGCGTTCAGATAAGCGGTGAAGCGGAATTCGCTGAAGTCGCCGGTGGCCGTGAAGTAGGCACCTTCTGCCTGCGGGAGCGCGACATATCTGCCGTCAGCCGCCTGGAGCACCCAGTTGCCGGTCGTGAAATCTGCGCCGTAATTGGTCTTGAGTTTATTGGTAGAATCTTCGCTGTTCAGGTAAATGCCCGCTGTCACACTGTACTTGGAAGCGTCGGTCGTCCCGAGCGTCACTTCTCTTGCCTCCGTGACGTTGAACAGTTTCGCATACTCCGCCGTCGCCAGGGTCCAGAGCTTTCCGCTGGGTACTGCCGGCAGTTCGGCATTTGCACCTTCCTTAACGCTGGCGGTACCGACCGTTCCACCCTCCGCGTCCTTAAAGGTGATCGTGTAAGAGGGGACATCTCTTTCGTAAACAGCAATCAGCTCGAGATCGTCCTCCAGTGCTTTGGAGAAGTCGTAAGCCGTCTTGCCATCCGCGCTCCAGAAGCTGAACAGATACCCTTCAGCCGGGGTCGGGTCGGTCGCGGGCTTCGCCACTGCTTCGCCATACTTGACCGTGGTCGAGGAGATGACGGAGCCGTCTGCATTCTTGAACGTCACATGGCAGGTCTGGGGCTTTACTTCCTGCATCGTCACCGTAGAGAAGGCGAGACCGGACCAGGTTGCGAAGCCGTCGCCGCCCTCGTCAACCGTCGCTTTGCTCATGACGAGTCTGATGGTGTGCTCTCCTGCAGGCAAATCCGCCAGCGTAATGTTCACAGCATTGGGGGTATCAATGCTCGCCGTGGTGTAAAGATAACCGTCTACATATACCTCGAGCGTCATGTGCTGACCCTTCTTATCGGTGTTGCCCTTCAGAAGAAGCGTACCGGCAATATTCGCCTTGAACTGGAAGTACTGGCCTTCCTGGAATATGATGAGACCGTATGCCTGCAGCGCCGGATCCTTGGTGGCATTCCCGCCATG
>SFZB01000106.1 GCA_004558975.1 bacterium | reverse complement strand
GTCTTGTATGCGTCGTTGGCGTACTGCATGACTTGAGCCGAGCTATCCTTAAAAAGTGTCTCAACGCCGCCGACTAACTGCTCATAGTCGGCGTATGCGCTGATAACCTCTTTCCCGAGCTTTATTGCCGCCGCCGCGAGTGCCGCCGTTGCCGCCGCCGCCGCTGTTCCGAGTGCGGTCGCGGCAGTCTTTACCTTGTCGAACTTCTTCCCGGCCTCCTCGGAGTCCTCTCCGGCCTTTTTGACCTCTTTCCCGTATTCGTCGATAGACTCGGCGCACCCGTCGGAGGATTTCGCGGCCTCGTCCATATAGGAGGCGTTTTTATCGAGTTCCGAGCCGGCGTTTTTATCGAGTTCCGAGCCGAGCTTGTTAAGCTCCGTCTCGGCGTTATTTACCTGTGTTTGATAGGAATTGACGGAGCGAGTCGTAGACTCGTACCCCTTTTCAGCCGCCGCGAGCTCGCTCTTTGCCTTTTCGAGCTCCGCCGTGAGTTTGGCTTGCTCCTCGGTCGTATCGCCCGTCTCGTCGCCGAGAGCGGCGAGAGCGGCCTCACAACGCGAAATCTCGGATTGCGCGGAGGAGACTTTTTCGGCGTAGTCCGATTGAGCCTTTTTCGCTTTCTCGAGCTGTTCCGCCGCCGCCTTGACCTTTTCTTTCTGCTGGTCGTACATACGGGAGAGTACGTCGCCCTTGGCGCTCAACGCCGCGTAGCTGTTCGCCTGTCCCGCGTATTGACTCTCGACGAGCTTCAATTCCGATTTGAGCGTCCCGAGGGCGGAGTTTATATTCTTGAGCGACTCTTTGTATTCTTTTTCCCCGTCGATAGCGACTTTCGTTTTTATCTCACGGTTTGCCATTACACGCCCTCCTCGCCCCTGTTTTTACCGTGTGCGGATAGATAGAGCTCCCAAAGGTCGAAAACCTCTCCGGGAGCCATAAAAAGAGCCTCCCCGGGGGAGACTCCGCAAAGAACGGCGATACGGTAATAGTCCGCCCGCCTTATCTTGTTTTTTTTTGATTAAGTTCCGCGAGCCCCTCGTCGATTTCGTCGCCGGGGGTCGTGACCTCTCGACCATAGCCGAGCTCGATAGCCGTCATAATCGCGCGCTTGAGCTCCACGATTTCAAACGGCCTCACCATGAGGAGAAAATCGTCCTTTTCCGGGATAGCGCCCGGGTCGTATCCGAGCCGCCGCCGGAGGAGCTCGCCGCGTTCTGCCAGTAGCGCCGCGATAGCGCACGTCGCCGCGAAGCCCTCGCGGGTATCCGGCTCTATCGCCTCGAGTGCGAGTTGTGTCCCGCCGTAAATGTCCCGGAGTGTAAACATAGCCTCGCCGTCGAAAACGAGGTAATATGTCACGCCCGCGAGCGTCACTTTTGCCGTTTTCATGCCTTTACCCTCCAATTACCAAAGCGGGAGGCGAGCCGTTCTCGCTCGCCTCCCGTCGTGTGTAGATATTAGCCCGTGCTCTTGCCGAGCTTGGTATCGCACCACGCGATACACTCGCTCTCCGAGGTAAACTCTTTCGTGATGCGCCATGCGCCGGAATTGCAACGGAACACGGTAAAGGTCGTCGCGCTCGTGCCGAACGTGATAGAGGAGCCTTTCGTCGCCGCGCTGTCGTTGCCGAGAATAGCCTTGACGAGCGGATGAAGTCTCCGTCGGAGTCCGTGACCTCGCTCGACTGCGTATCCTTGGTCGCGCCGTGAATAGCGGCGTGTACCTCGTCCGTCTTGTCGTCCGTTTCCAGCGCAAGAGAGCCGGAGGCGAACATATCGACCTTTTCGGCGAGCGCGTCGTCGGCGTAGAGCTCGCCGGATGCGTTCGTAACGGTGAGGTCAGCCTTGACGAGCTTACCCACGGTTACGACTTTCTCGTAATCGTAGGTAGGGAGCGCGCCGTCCGGCGTGGTTTTCGTCGGGGCGAAGATAGGACGCTTTGCGCCAAACTGTGCCATAATAAAACCTCCTAAAAGTTTTTCGATTTGAGAAAGTCGTCGTACACTCGAGCCGCCGCGTCGATTGCCCGGTCTGCCGCTTTCTCGTTTGCTGTTTGGATGAATGGGCGGGCGGGCTGTCCGTGTTTTCCGAACTCGTCCACGAAAGCGACCTCGGCGGCGCGGCGCTTGTTGCCGTGTCGCCGAGTGCCTTTCGGGTAAACGTAGATTGCTCGCCCGTCCGCTGTTTTCTTGAGCTTTTTATCGTAGGAAATGCTTTGCGCTGTCTCGCCGGTGCTGTACTCTCCGGAGAGCATAGCGCGCGCCTCGGCCTCCTGCGCTGGGGCGATAACTTCCGCCTCCGCGACGAGCATTTCGAGCACTACCTCGTCGGGGATTTCTGCGATAGCGTCGAAGCCGCCGACGAGCTCCTCGAGCCCGCTCGTGGATAGATTAGCCATCGTCAACGCCTCCCGCAATTTCGCACTCAAAGGCGTAATGCTGTCCGTTTTTATCGGAGGCCGGAGTCACCGTCGGACGGGTAAAGCCCGCCGCCACGAGCCGCCGAGAGATTTCCCGCCGGTATGTGCGGGTATTCTTCTCGAGCGGCGCGTATAGGTGGACTTGCACGAGATAG
>SFZB01000038.1 GCA_004558975.1 bacterium | reverse complement strand
TTCCCGCCACTGGCAGTTTTTTCCTACACTCCACTAAGCTGATCCATCCCTTCTTCGGCGTTTGGCAGACCCTTCAGGGTATGCTGCAGCCGGCACTGATTGGCGTATTTGCTACCATGTTCGCCAACTATTTCGTTATTCTGTTCCCCTCTCTGTCGGGTCACACCACTGCCGTGGCCGCCATTATGCTTCTGCTCTTCGGCGTACTGGCCTGGATGGGCAACAACATTTTCGCTGAAAAATGGCTGTATGTCCTGCTTGCTTTTGTGATTGGCGGCGCCGTTCTCGGTATTTCCAGTTTTGTCTCGTTCCTTCTCATCGGCGCTGTGTCCGTGGGTCTTTCTGCATTCACCCTGCGCCTCGTGCGTGACCCGGCGGGTCCCGCGCGCTTCGAGGATCTGTTCTATGGCTTTGTCGGCGGTCGCTTCGCCCGCTCTTTCCTCATCGGGCTCCTGATCACGCTCTTCACGGCTCTGTGGTCGCTGCTGTTCGTGATCCCCGGCATCATCAAGGCTTACTCTTATTCCATGTCGTATTACATCTCGCTTGACCACCCCGAAATGGAGGCTACCCAGTGCATCACGGAATCCCGCCGCATCATGAGCGGGAACAAGATGCGCCTGTTCTTGCTCGACCTGTCTTTCATCGGCTGGTACATTGTCGGTGCGCTCTGCTTCGGTATCGGTACGCTGTGGGTCAACGCTTATCACCAGATGGCTCGCGCCAACTTCTATGAAGATCTGTGTGCGACCTATGGCACTGTGAGCGCGGCGCCCTCCGCCGGCGACGCGACGGTCGGCGAATAAGATTGGCGTTCCTGTGACCTCAGACAGAGACTCCCCGCCGAACGGCGGGGAGTCTCTTTGTTTCCTTCATTTTCAGGTGGTTTTGTCGGTCGCTTTGCGGTACGTCTCGTACAGCACGTCGGCGATGAGCGTGTGTCCTTTTTCGTTCGGATGGAGCATTTCCCGGCGTAAAAGCCGCGGTTCGGTGCTTTCTCCGAACGCCGTATAGGTGTCGGCGACGGTGTAACCGAGCCGCTCTGCGTTTTCGTCAAGGACGGAACGAATCGGCTTGAAGATCGGCTCGATGAGCGATGCCGCGGTAGCACCCGGCTTAACAATGGAGAAGTCTCCCTCCACGTCACGCGCGACGTTGTGAATGTTCTGGATCAGTACGGTGGCATCGGGGTTTACCTTGCGGATCAGATTCATGATGACCTCCAGATCGGCAAGGAACTCGGTGCGGAGCGGTTCCGCCTGACGTTCGAACTCGCGCAGGATCTTGACGAGGTTGGGGACGGTCGCGTCGGGGAAGCCTTCATAACCGGCGTCGCGGAAGAATTTCAGAATATTGTTGCCGCCGATGCTGATGGCGATGAGATCCGCTTCGGCGAGTATCTGTCGCGCTTTCGGATCATCCGCTTTCTGTGTGAGGAGCGTGACGAGATCTCCTGTCGTATCTCCTGCAACTCGAGCATCGCGTCCGGGTCATCGCGCAGAGGTATGCCGCACGAGGTGAGGAGCAATACTGCCGCCAGTAAAAAGAATAATATTTTTTTCATCTGGATCCTCGGAAGAATGGATTTCTACGCTAGTATTTCCCCACGTCTCTTTTTCTACGCATACCCCCCGTTTCTTTTTTAAGGAAAAAACAACAAAAAGCAGTCGCATTCGCGCGTCAAATACGGTCTTGATTAAACAGGGAGGTGCCTATGAAACCGGGCAACACGCTGTCTCCAAACGTCATATATCGCGACAAATCCGTTCTGGTCGTCGTCAAGCCGCAGGGGATGCCGGCGCAACCGGATCCGACGGGCGCTCCCGATGCTCTTACGCTCGCCGCAGCGGGCGGTGCGCTCTATCCCGTCCATCGCCTCGACCGCATGACGGGCGGCGTCATGGTGTTCGCGCGGACGCGCGCCGCGGCGGCGTCACTCTCGCGGCAGCTCGCTGCGCATGAGGACGGTGAGACAGGAAAACGGTATCTTGCCGTGGTTTCCGGCATGGTGACAGAACCATTTATCTGCCGCGACTTTCTCATCCGTGATGCCCGCCTCGGCATGGCACGTGTCGTCACGTCGGCGGCAGGCGGAAAAGAAGCGCGCCTTTCGGCAAGCCCCCTCGCGACGGCTTCCTTTTTTGGAGGTGATGTCTCACTTCTTTCCGTGCGACTCGAAACGGGACGTTTCCATCAGATCCGCTGTCAGTTGTCGGCGCACGGGCATCCAATCGTCGGAGACGGGAAGTACGGTAGCCGTGTGCGGGCGCCGCTCGCGCTTTTTGCCGAATCGCTCTCGTTCTGTCACCCGGATACCGGCGCGCTCGTCACTTTCCGCGCGCCCGCCCCCACGGACGGCGCTTTCGCACCGTTTGCCGAGTTTCTCGCCGCCCGTTATAAAGGTATCGACGGAGAATCTTAAACGCGACCGATCTCTTGTACGTCTGCCGGCGTAACCAAACTTCCGAAATGCCATGAGACACTGCTCCGCCGCCCGAACCGGGCGGCGGCTGTTTGCGTTTTTTGCTCTTTTTCGCGCTTAAGGGTGGACAAATACACACGCGCGTGATAGAATATTATATATTTGTACTATTGACGCAGGCGTTATGCGCCCGAGGACGAATATACAGTGACTCGGATGATTTCGTCGCGATGCCCGCATACACGCTGCGTTGCTGATCGTCAAACAAAGGAGAATCCATGAAAAAAGTCATTATCACGATTGCGCTGGTGCTGATCGCACTGATACCGACCTATGTGCTCGTGTTTCAGGCGATGCGTACCGCTGTCCCTGACGCGACGCTCGGAGATGCCGATATTGCACCCGCTTTCGTCCGTTGGCGTTTGCAGGGGAAGAACAGCGAAGTATCGCAAACAAGCACCGACGAGGATCGCGCGAATAAACGGTTTGGTAAGGCGGAACCGATTCGCCTCGAAAGCCTTGCGGACGCGGCGTCCATTCGTTGGGCGATCGCGCCGAAACAGGTCAGGATCGCCATTTATAACCTGACCGAAAACAATACTTACGTCGGAACCGTCACACCGGAGGAACTGCTCACCCATCCGCTCGTCGGCACAAGTGACCGCTTGCAGGTCATCGTCGTTGCGGACTGGACATTTACAAAGGTCGTGAGTGCCCGCGCCGCCTATAGCTTCGAGGTCAACGGATGAACGAACAGGCATATCTTGCGGCGGTCGGAGCCGTCGCGCATCATTTCGGTGAATTTCCGCACGCTGTCTGTATTCTGACGTTCGGCTGTCAGCAGAACGAGGCAGATAGCGAGAAGCTGCGCGGTATGGCGCATGAGATGGGCTATACCGATGTCGATGATCCCGCCGAGGCGGATCTGATTCTGCTCAACACCTGCGCCATTCGCGAGCACGCAGAACAAAAAGTCCTCTCGTACGTCGGCAGACTGAAAGAATACCGCGAGAAGAACCCCGCGCTCGTCGTCGGGATTTGCGGTTGCATGACCGCACAGCCGCATCGTGTGAAACAGATCCGGGAGCGGTATCCGCAGGTGTCCTTCACACTCGACCCGGCGTCGCTCGACCGTTTTCCCGAGACACTTGCTGCCGTCTTGGAGGCAGGGAAGCGCACATTCGTGACCGGCTCCGAGAAGCCGGAGATCACAGAAGGGTTGCCGACCGCCCGCGCTTTGCGTCATCGCGCATGGGTGTCCATTATGTACGGTTGTAACAATTTCTGCTCCTATTGCATTGTGCCGTATGTCCGCGGCAGAGAACGGAGCCGCGCGAGTGCAGAGATCCTCGCGGAGGTCTCGTCGCTGGTCGATGCCGGTTGTCGGGACATCACACTCCTTGGGCAGAACGTCAATTCTTATCGCGGCGACTGCGATTTCGCGACGCTCCTTGACCGTGTTGCCTCTCTGCCGGGGGATTTTCTCCTGCGCTTTATGACGAGCCACCCGAAAGACGTTCCGGATGCGCTGATTGAAGTGATGGCGAAGCACCCGGGGCGCATCGCGCCGCAGTTCCATCTGCCGCTCCAGTCCGGCTCGGACAGGATTCTCGCCCGTATGAACCGCAAATATACGCGAAAGACTTACCTCGAGACGGTGGAGAAACTCCGCCGTGCCATTCCCGATATCGTTCTCTCCACCGACCTGATCATCGGGTTCCCGGGAGAGACGGATGAGGACTTTGCCGAGACGATGCAGGTCGTGCGCGATGTGCGTTACGACATGATCTATTCATTCCTGTATTCGCCCCGCCGCGGGACGCCCGCGGCGACCATGCCCGATCCCGTGCCCGACGCGGTGCGGAAAGCCCGCATGGCGGAACTGCTCGAAACGCAGAACGCCATCTCCCTCTCGTTGGCGGAGAAGTACGTCGGCAGGACCCTCCGCGTCCTTGCGGATGCGCCCGGTCGGGAACCCGGCATGCTCACGGGGCGCACCCCCGGCGGCAGACTGGTGCATTTCCCGGGTGACGAGAGCCTCGTCGGTCAGTTCGTCAGGGTGACGATCGACCGTGCAGAGCCGTTTGCTCTCCGTGGCACGATGACTCCCGGGGCACCGGAAAACTCTTAAAACCGATTTGAAACCGAAAGGATACCGAATACCATGACGACCCTTGAAAAAGCAACCGAACTTGCAAATGCGATCAAAAACGATCCGCTCCTCATTGAATATCAGGCGGCGCGTGCCGCCTATGAGGCGTCCCCGGAACTCAAGACCAAGATGACCGAGTATAACGCACAGCGCGCGATCCTCGGACAGGAATTCTCGAAAGAAGTCGAGGAGCAAAGCCCCGAACTGCTCGACATGGTGCGCCATCGCATGGATGAACTGGCGTCCGAAATCGCTGCCATGCCGGAATATCGGGATTTTTCCGCCGCGCAGCTCAAAGTGACCGATCTCATGAATGCCATCAATGCGGAGATCCAGCGCGTCGTGTTCGGGATTGACCCGAGCGCGGAATGTACGCATGACTGCTCTTCCTGTCATGCGAACTGCGGCGGACACTGACCGCCGCGGCCACTTACGACCGACCTTTTCTCCCGGGGCGGAGCCGCCCCGGAATTCTGACAGAAACGGAAAGACAAAATGGCAGACGTCCTGGAAAAACGGGCGGATCTCAAAGATCCCACCCCGATGATGCAACAATATTTTGCCGTCAAAGACGAGTACCCGGATTATATCCTTTTTTACCGTCTCGGCGACTTTTATGAGATGTTCTTCGAGGACGCGATCACGGCGTCCCGCGTCCTTGAACTGACGCTGACGGGGCGCGACTGCGGCGAGGGGCGCCGCGCCGCCATGTGCGGCGTGCCGTTCCATAAAGCGGACGTATATCTCGGTCGGCTGGTGGAGGCGGGTTTCAAGGTCGCTGTCTGCGAACAGACCGAGGATCCCGCCCTCGCAAAAGGCTTGGTACGGCGCGAGGTGATTCGCGTCGTGACGCCGGGTACGATTACCGACGGGAGCCTGCTCTCGGAGGGACAGCACAACTACCTTGCCGCCGTTTTCTACGGTGAACACAGTATCGGACTGGGATTTGCCGACATTTCGACGGGGCAGATTTACCTGACGGAGCTGGAGGGGGAAGAGCGCGAGGGGCGTCTTCTGACCGAGCTCGGCATCTACTCGCCGAGCGAGGTGATTCTGAACGTCTCGGTCGAGGCGTGCCCCGGTGTGATGAAATATCTCACGGCGAAGCCGTGTGTTGTGTCCGATTCGCTCGCGCGTCTCTTTGACGCGACGTCCGCGGCGGCACTCCTTGCGGAATGCGCCTCGGCAAAGGTCGATCCGCTCGGTGACGGGGCGCTCCCCGTGACGGTCGGCGCCATGCTCGCCTATATCCGCGAGACGCAGAAATGCGAGCCGACGTTCGTCAGCGAGATCCGCGTGTACACCGCGGGGCAGTATATGGAGATGGACGCGGCGACGCGCCGCAATCTGGAACTGACCGAGACCATGCGGGCAAAGGAAAAACGCGGCTCGCTCCTGTGGGTGCTGGACGAGACGGAGACCTGCCTCGGGGCGCGCCTTCTGCGCTCGTGGCTGACGCGCCCGCTGGTGAGTGCGCCCGCGATCCTACATAGACAGAGCGCGGTCGCCGAGATGGTGGACAGTTTTGCTCTGCGCGAGGAGATCGGTGCGTGCCTCAAAGGCGTCCTCGATCTTGAGCGCCTGACGGCGAAAGCCGTTTACGGCACCGCGAACGCCAAGGATCTGCGCGCAATCTGCCGCAGTATCGAGCCGTTGCCGGAGCTGAAAAAGGCGATCGCCGCGGCGAAGAGCCGTAACGTCCGCGAGATTGCGGAGGGGCTCGATACGCTGGAGGATCTGCACACCCTGCTCGACGGGGCGCTGGTCGATGTGCCGCCGTTTACCGTGCGCGAGGGCGGCATGATCCGTGAGGGGTACAATAAGGACGTCGATTACCTCCGCTCGATCGGAGGCGATTCCGAGTCCATTCTGCACGAGATTGAGGAGAAGGAGCGTGCCGCGACCGGTATCAAGAACCTGCGCGTTTCCTCCAATAAAGTATTCGGCTTTTACATTGAAGTGACCCGGTCGCAGACCGATCTTGTGCCGGCGCATTATATCCGTAAGCAGACGCTGACGGGATGCGAACGGTATATCACGCAGGAACTCAAGGAACTCGAGAGCACGGTTCTCGGCGCCGCCGATAAACTGTGCGCTTTGGAATACGAGCTGTTCGCGTCTCTGCGTGATACGGTCGCCGCCGCGGCGCCCCGCCTGCAGGCGGCGGCAGCCGCCATCGCGTCGCTCGACGTGTACCGTTCGCTTGCCGAAGTCGCGGTGCGGCAGAACTATTGTCGCCCCGAGGTGGACGTCAGCGACGTGATTGAGATCCGCGACGGGCGTCACCCCGTCGTCGAGAAGTTCGCGAGCGACAGTTATTTTGTGCCGAACGATACCGACCTCAACACGACCTCCCGCCGCATGATGCTGATTACGGGACCGAATATGGCGGGTAAATCCACCTATATGCGGCAGGTCGCCTTGATTGCGGTCTTGGCGCAGATCGGTTCTTTCGTGCCGGCGCGTGACGCGCGCATCGGCATCGTCGATAAGGTGTTCACCCGCGTGGGCGCGTCCGACGACCTTGCCTCCGGGCAGTCTACCTTTATGCTGGAGATGAACGAGGTGGCGGGGATCCTGAAAAACGCCACTAAGCGTTCGCTTATCATTTACGACGAGGTCGGACGCGGCACAAGTACCTACGATGGCATGTCCATCGCCCGTGCCGTCGTCGAATATACGGCAGGGAAGAAACTCGGCGCCCGCGCCATGTTTGCGACGCATTACCACGAACTCACGGCGCTGGAGGGCGTCTGTGACGGTGTCGTCAATTATCATATCGTCGCCAAAAAGCGGGGCGATACCATTCAGTTTCTGCGTAAGATCGTCCCCGGCGCGACCGATGACAGTTACGGGATCGAGGTCGCGAAGCTCGCCGGGGTGCCGAATGAGGTCATTCGCCGCGCACGCGAGGTGCTGGCGGAGATCGAGGCAGGGGCGGGCGTGCCCGCACCGACTGCCGCCCCGGCAAAAACGCGTGAACCTACCTATGACCTTCTCGACTCGCTCCGTGAGAGTGAAGCGGATGCTGTCGCCGAGAAGCTGCGGGAGGTGAACCTCGATACGCTTACGCCGCTCGAGGCGATGAACCTGCTGTTTACACTGAAAAAGATGCTTTCCTGTTCATGAGGAGACAAAATGGGAAAAATCAACGTACTGGGCTTTGAGATCGCGAACCTGATCGCCGCGGGCGAGGTGGTCGACCGCCCCGCGTCCGTGCTCAAAGAACTGGTGGAAAACGCGATTGACGCGGGTGCCGATCAGGTGACGGTGCAGATACGGAGCGGGGGGATCCTCTCCATTCGCGTCGCGGATAACGGGTGCGGCATGACGCCCGAGGATCTTCCGGTCGCGATCCGTCGCCACGCGACGAGTAAAATCCACGCCGCAGACGACCTGAACCGCATTATGACGCTCGGTTTCCGCGGCGAGGCGCTCGCCGCCATCGCCGCCGTCTCCGAACTTACGATCGTGACTAAGACCCATGATGCCGAGAACGGTACGATGCTCGTCTCCGACGGCGGGACGGTCACGGATCTCACCGAGGTCGGCGCCGCAGACGGCACCACCGTTCTTGTCGAACACCTGTTCGGTAAAGTACCCGCCCGCCGTAAGTTTCTGAAAAAAGACAGAACCGAGGCGCAGGCGTGTGCCGCACAGATGGAAAAAGTGGCGATGTCGCATCCCGAGATTGCTTTCCGTTTCCTCTCCGACGACGTGCTGAAGTTCTCAACGGCGGGGGACGGCGACGTGAAAAATGTCCTCTGGGCGCTCTACGGCAGGGATTTCGCCGCGAAGCTGCTTGCCGTATCCGGCGAGAGTGACGGCGTTCTGGTCTCGGGCTACGTCGGGCGGAGCGATAACGCCTACGGCAACCGGAATATGCAGAACGTGTTTATCAACGGCAGATATGTCAAGAGTAAAACCGTGACCGCCGCTCTCGAGCGTGCGTTCACCTCTTATATGGCGCCGGAGAAATACCCGGTCTCCGCGCTCTACCTCGAGATCGACCCGTCGCAGGTGGACGTCAATGTCCACCCGGCAAAACTGGAAGTGCGTTTTTCGGATGAGCGCCGTATCTTCGACGCCGTTTACTGGGCGGTACGCACCGCGTTGGAACAGAATACCGATCGCCCTGCGTTCTCGCTCGGCGACCCGTATAAGACCGCGCGTGCCGTTGACGCCTTCGCCCCGATCGGGGCAAAACTCGGCGGGGAGCAGATCTCGATGCCGCCCCCGCTCGCCCGCCCGTCCGGGACAGGGGCAGTACACACTCCCGGGGCACCCGCAACCGCTACGGCACCTGCCCCCGCCGCCCCGGCACACACACCGACAAGCGGAGCATCCGGCGCCCGTTCGGCATCGACCGCGGCGGCTCCGCCTCCGCGTGAGGAGCTGACCCCGGCGGAATCGCTCGCTTTTCTGGAGACACTCCGCGCCGGCACGGCTGAGGTGCGTGAGGGCACTCTTTCGGAGCCTTTCGCGCCTGCGACGTCCAACGGCGCGATGCCCGGTTTTTCTGCCTCCGCACGGACGGAAGTCCCCCCGGCAGCAGCTCCCGTAGCTCCCGAAGAACCGGCTTCTGCGGAGCCTACCGCCGCGACGGCAAAGACGTCCGCCACGACGGAAGAGACGTCTGCCGAGACCGACTCAGCCGCCGTTCCTCCGTACCGCTATCTCGGTTGCGCTTTCAAATGTTATCTCATCGTCGAGGTCGGAGACGGTTTGCTGCTCATCGACCAGCATGCCGCCCACGAACGGATTCTTTTTGAGCAGTTACTCGCCGCACAGAAGAGCGAGGGCGGTATCCCGACGCAGGGGCTCCTGATCCCGCTCACCGTGTCGCTCACCCCGGAGGAACTCGCCGCCGTGGAGGACGCCGCCGGGGAACTGAAAGAGATCGGTTTCGCGTTTTCGCCGACGGCAGACGGGAAGGGTGTCGCGCTCCTCACGCTGCCGAACGCCGTCTCCCCCGGTGAGGCGGTCGACCTCTTTACCCGCATGGCGGGAGATCTTGTTTCGGCGTCCGGCACGCCGGGCATGACGAACGCAAAGCGCCGTGAACGCGCGCTTTACCAAGTCGCCTGCAAGGCGGCGATCAAGGGTGGACGTACATACACCGAGGAGCAGTTGACGCACCTCATCGAACAGGTGCTGTCCCTGCCGGACGTGACGGTCTGTCCGCATGGCAGGCCCATCGCCTATCGCCTTTCGAAGCATGAACTCGACCGGCGTTTTGACCGTATCAAATAACCGACCGGGCACATCCCGGAATCCAATAAGGCTCGCCACGGGCGAACCGATACCGAAGGAGTCAGTATGGCATTCCAATTATTGAAAACCGAAGGACACGCCCGCCGCGGCAGAATGGAGACGGTGCACGGCACGATCGAGACGCCCGTGTTTATGAACGTCGGTACCAGCGCCGCGATCAAAGGCGGCGTCTCCACCATGGATCTGCGGGAGATTCGCTGTCAGGTGGAGCTCTCAAACACCTATCATTTGCATATCCGCCCCGGTGACGATCTCATTTACCGCATGGGGGGATTGCACCGATTCTTCAACTGGGATAAACCGATCCTGACCGATTCGGGCGGATTTCAGGTGTTTTCGCTCGCCAAACTGCGTAAGATTACGGAGGAGGGCGTGCATTTCAGCTCGCACATGGACGGCGCTAAGATCTTTATGGGACCCGAGGAGAGTATGCGGATCCAGTCGCATCTTGCCTCGACCATCGCCATGGCGTTTGATGAATGCGTGGAGAACCCCGCACCATATGAATATGTGAAGAAGTCGTGCGAGCGCACTGTGCGTTGGCTCGCCCGTTGCAAGGCGGAGATGGCGCGTCTGAACGCCCTGCCCGAGACGATCAACCCGCATCAGATGCTGTTCGGGATCAATCAGGGTGGCACATACGAGGATTTGCGGATTGAGAACATGTGCCGTACACGGGAACTCGATCTGGACGGTTACGCCATCGGCGGTCTCGCCGTCGGGGAAGAGACGCAGGTCATGTATCACATCATCGACGAGGTGGAGCCGTATATGCCGACGGATAAACCGCGTTATCTCATGGGTGTCGGCACCCCTCAGAACATTCTGGAGGGGG